>JAYTWT010000058.1:0-8866 GCA_043743295.1 Alphaproteobacteria bacterium
ACAGGCCACGCCCATCAGGCCCATCCGCGCGGCGATCCAACGACGAAGCGACGGCAGTCCCTCGCTGACGGAATACTGCAAGGCTTGGCCCCCAGCTTCCGCCAGCACCTCATCGTAGAGCGCGCGCATCCGGGTCACCGGAAACAGCTGAGGGTCCGGAATGCCCCCCGCAAACGACAGGATGTCGGGCTGATCCAACAGCTTCAGCAGCTCGCGGATTTCCGAAGCCCGGACCTGCGCCATGCGGTCGCTGAAACAATCTTGCCAGGGTTTCACAAGGGGCTCCATCACGGGTGCTGGCGAAGCGGGTCTAACGATCAGGGTGCCGGATGTCACGATCCAGTCCCCAGCGACTGGCCCCTACCGCGTCACAATCGGAAAATCTGGCCTCGGCGGCGTCAGCCAGCTGAGCAATCGGCCCAGGGCCGTACGGTCGCCCTCGGTTACCGTTCCCGACAGGTCCGCGCCCGCCAGTGCACCGGCCAGGAATTGTGAGCGAGGCAAGGTAAACACTCCGTCCGCCTTCCCTGTCCTAGGGTCGGCCTCATAGGTCAGGACGTCGTTCTTCACGCTGACCCTGAACCGCTCGTTGCGGTCGGGGAAGATCAGGTCGACCCGCACCGCGCCGTCCATAGCTTTGTCGGGATCAAGCCGGACGGCCAGCAGGTCGAAGAAGTTCGGCGTGGAGGTGTTGCGCACTAGGTCGAGCGAGGCCTGCTCGGTTCCGCTGGGCCGCACGCCGTCGCGCAGTTCTTTGGCGCCCGAGAGATACATGTTGCGCCAGATCGCGCTTTCGGCACCTACCGCCTGCCGATCGTAGACCCCGGCCAGGAAGGCCCGAGCCGCCGTATTCTTCGCATCAGCCAAAACCAAGCGGTTGGCCAGTTCCCCCGCCCAACGGTCGTCGCCCTTGGCAAAGGCCGCTTTGGCCGCAGCCAGCACCTTAGACGCTCCGCCCATCATGGCAACGTAGCGCACGGCCTCGTCCGTCGGCTCCAACGGCGCCAGATGCACCGGATTGGCGTCATACCAACCCATGTACCGCTGATAGACCGCGCGGGAATTGAAGCTCATCGTCCCGTAATAGCCCCGGTTGTACCATTCGTTGCCCAGGGCATCGGGCAGCTTGATGCGGTTGGCGATCTCTGGCCCAGTCAGGCCGTTGTTCATCATCCGCACGGTCTGATCGTGCAGGTATTTGTAGGCGTCACGGTGCTTTTCCACGAAATCCACCACCACCGCTTGGCCAAAACGGGGCCAGGCATGGCTGGTCATCATCACGTCGGTTTTGTCACCATAGAGCCGCAGGGACTCCGACAGATAGTCCGCCCAGGCCTTGGAATCGCGAACCAGGGCGCCGCGCGGCGTCAGGATGTTGTGCATCGAGGCATTGGCGTTCTCGGCGAGGTCCAGCACCTTGAGGTCCGGCAGGTAAATGTTCATTTCGGCAGGCGCTTCGGTGCCGGGCGTGATCTGGAATTGAAGCCGTACCCCGTCGATCACCAGCTCCTGGCCGGTGCGGGTGATGTCAACGTTGGGGGGGATCAGGGTCCGGGTGCCGACGCTGAGCGCTGGACCGATCCCTGAACTGACCTGACCCATCGGCCCCTTGGGGAGGAAGGTGCCGAACTGATAGGTGGCCCGGCGGCCCATGGCGGCACCCGCGATCACGTTCTCACTGACCGCATGCTCCAGGAAGCCGATCGGCGCGATCACCTTGACCTTCCCGCTATCAACATCAGCCTGGGCGACCATACCGCGCCCGCCGCCGAAGTGGTCAGTATGGCTGTGGGTGTAGATCAGGGCCACGACAGGCCGCGCACCCAGTTTCTCGTTGGCCAGGTCCAGCGCTGCCTTAGCGGCTTCGGCGGTGGTCAAGGGGTCGATGACGATCCAGCCGCTCTTGCCCGCGATGAAGGTGGCGTTAGAGATGTCGAAACCGCGTACCTGCCAGACGCCTTTGACCACCTCGAACAGGCCGTGCTTGGCCAAGAGGCCCGATTGTCGCCACAGGCTGGGGTTCACGCTGGCGGGCGCCGGGCCTTTCAGAAAATCATAGGCCGTCAGGTCCCAAACCAAGCGCCCCTCGGTGCCGACGATCTTCGGGTCAGTACGCGTGCCGACAAAGCCACGCTGGGCGAAGTCAAAGTCCTGCCGATTGCCGAAGTCCGGCCCGGCGGCTTGCGCTACTCCTGCCGCAAGCACTGCGACAACGCCGATAATCATCGTCTTCATGGCTGGTTCCCCCTGCCTTGGACAATGCCTCCGCCCTGGCGATCTTGGCAATCGCCGAGCTACCCACCTTGACAGGCGGCCCGGCGTGGCCAGCATTTGGCTCCGGTCTGGAGACACGGCGACATGCGCATCTTGAACACTCTATTCGCGGCCCTCGCCTGCGCCGTCCTCGCCCTCACAGCCCCTGCCCAAGCTCAAGCCCAGAACGATGCGCGTAAGGCCGCGTTCGCCGCAATCGACCCGGTCTTCGAAGCCTTCATGCGTGAGCGCAATGTACCGGGGATGGTCTATGGCGTGGTGGTCGATGGTAAGCTGGCCTACGTCCGCGCGCTGGGTGTCCAGGACCTGAAGACCAACATCGCGGTGACCTCGGACACCGTCTTCCGCATCGCCTCGATGTCTAAGAACTTCACCGCCCTGGCGGCCCTGAAGCTCCGAGACGAGGGCAAGCTGACCTTCGATGCGCCCGCCGAGACGATCATCCCAGAGATGACAGGCTGGACCTATCCCACCACCGACAGCCCCAAGATCACGCTCCGCGACCTCTTGAGCCATAGCGCAGGCTTCGTCACCGACGACCCCTGGGGCGACCGCCAACTGCCGATGAGCGAACCCGACTTCTCGGCCTTGATCAAGGCGGGCGTACCGTTCGAACGCCCGCCCGGCATGGCGTTTGAGTATTCCAATTTTGGCTACACCCTGGTGGGCCGCGCAGTGTCGAACGCTGCCGGTCGCAACTATGCCGACTATATCACCGCCAGCTTCCTGCAGCCGCTGGGTATGACGTCGAGCGGCTATGATGTGGCCAGGGTCCCAGCGGGCCGTCTAGCGGTCGGCTATCGCTGGCAGGATGGCGGTTGGACCCCAGAACCCACCCTCGGCCCCGGCGCGTTCGGGGCCATGGGCGGGCTCAACACCACCGCCAACGACTACGCGCGCTATATGGCCTGGGAGCTGGCCGCGTGGCCGCCGCGCGACGGGCCGGAGGACGGTATTCTCAAGCGCTCTAGCATCCGCGAAATTCTGCACGGCTCGAACTTCGCCTCGGTCGTTCCCCGCGCCGATCCCGCCGCCTGCGACCGCGCCAGGGCCTATGGCTTGGGCACCATCGTCGTCGCCGACTGTGTGCTGGGCTTACACTTCACGCACTCCGGCGGTCTGCCGGGTTACGGCTCCAACGTCCTGATGCTGCCGGAGCGTGGCGTGGGCGTCTTCGCCTTTGCCAATCGCACCTACGCCGGGGCCTCGCCCGCCGTTCGGGAGGCCGCCGTGCTGCTGGTCAAGTCCGGCGCGTTTCCGGCCCGCCAGATGCCGCCGTCTGCCGCACTGACCACCGCCGCGCAGCACATCGAGCAGATTTACGCCAAGAGCAACGTCTTGGCCGTTCCCGGCGCCTTGGCCATGAACGTGCTGCTGGACCGCGACGCCGCACGTCGCAACGCCGAAGTGACCGCTCTTAAGGCTAAGCTAGGCTCCTGCCGAGCCGCCTCGCCGATCCGCTCGGCGAACACCCTATCGGGCCTGCTGACCTTCCCCTGCGAACGGGGCAGTCTGGTAGCGATGGTGACCTTGGCACCGGTCACGCCGGTGGCCTTCCAGACCCTTGAGTTCTCTGCGGCACCTTGAGTTCGCAAGCAGCTGGCTGCAGCAAAGCATCCGTAACCGATTGTCACGACCCTGCCCTATTTGCAGCCCAGATGATAAGGGATAGCCTGAGGCTTATGATGCGTTCGGGATCGGCATGGTGGCAGAGGCTGGCGCGAGGACTGATGTTCCTCGGCGTCATCCTGCTCGTGGCGGCTCCGGCCATGCCGACCCCTGCTGCGTCAATGCAGTCCTGCTGCCTGGACAAGGCGTGCCACGGCGACAATGGGGCGGCCTGTCCTGATGTTTGCCTGCTCGCCTGCCAGGCGATTATCTCACCGAATCTCATGGCCTCAGCGCCGATCCGTCCGATGCGCTTGGTCACAGCGAGCACGATTGCGCCATTACCGCCGGGTCGCGCGGTCGCCCCCGAGCTTCCCCCGCCGCGTTAAGCCTGTGTTTCAGACCATCAACTTTCCTATTTTGAAAAACGGAAACACAACATGAAACGCATTCTATCGACCGCGGCTCTCATGCTGCTCGCTTCGGCTACGGCGGCTTACGCCGCCGCGCCCGACGTGGTCACCAAGGCCTTCGATGCCTGCTGCGCCCTTGGTGCGGCGTGCTGCGACGGCGGGCCTTGCTGCTGATCTAAACCTTAGGGTTTAGGCTGGGACGCCCGCTTCGCAGGAAGCGGGCGTCTTGCGTTTCGATCAGCTATCCAGGACGGACGATCTGGCCCTCGTTCGGCTTCACCCTGCCTCCCACCACATCGGCGTAGATCGCCTGCAGGGCATCCGCCCCGTCATGGTGCTTCAAGAGCATCCAGGGGTTGGCCGTAACGAAGCCCTTCAATACAGCGCCGAAGCGGGCATTGAGGTCTGCCGGGCCCCAGTCTTTCATCCGCTGGCGGATGCGATCGGGCGCAAAGAACCAGACTCGATCCACGCCCGCCGTCTTCTCCGGCGGGGCGGCCAGGGCGTCCCAATGGGTGACGCCGACGATGAGGCTGGAGACCAGTCCCTCGCCCAGTACCTCATGCACCGCCTTGGACACCGTCCCCCGCCCGGCGAAATCCACATAGGCCAGCGGGCCGTCGGCTGAAATTGCCGGGATGGCGGCATAGGCCACGACCTCGTCGTAAAGGTCGGTCTCGGTCAGCATGTCTACATGTTCTGGCGACGTCAGACCGATCACCTTCAGTCCGCGCCGACGGGCAAGCCATGCCAGACCCATGGCTGTCTTGCTGGATGCGCTGGACAGCACCAGGCCGCTCAGCGTCGTATCGCTCAGTTGATCGTCCAATAGGAACGAGGTCATCAGCAGCGGTCGCAGTAGCGAGCGCCAGTCATCGCCGGCATCCGGCTCGGCGACCTGATAGGCATTGTAGGTCGGCGGTAGTTCGGCGCGATGTGCAGAGATCTCCACATAGCCCTGGCTGGTCTTGGCCAGCCGCGCCACCGTGTGGCTCGACATCGGCCAATAGCCGAACAGCCGCAGGCCTAAAGGCGCTTCTGCAGAACTGGATCGCACCACCTTGGCAAAGCCCCAGACCGGGATTCGCCCCTGGCCCTCCGGCGCGGGAAAGAATTTCCAGTAGCCGACCTGATCGCCGACCGCGCCGTAAGTGATGTTGTTGGCGGTGAGCGCAAAGCTCTCCACCGCCAAGAGGGCCTCTCCATCGGCCAGCGCGATATCCGGGTCCGCAGGCACGAGGGTAGTCGTCCGCAGGTCGGCACGATCAACGAGAAGGTCCCAGCCCATGGATCAGATATCCGCCCAGTTTCCGTGGAAGCCGAAGGGCATACGCCGCGGCATCTCAGCCAGCGCGATCGGACCTTTGGCGATATCCTGAGCCTCGAACACGGCCAGGTCCGAGCGGTTCTCAGCGGCGCGATAGATGACCGCGGTCAGCCAGCCATCGCCCTCTTCAGCGGTCTCGGAGCGCTTCACGAACACCGGCTCGGATGTGAGGTCCCCACCGTTCAGTTCATAGAGCTGGCGCTTGCCGGTTTGCAGGTCCAGATGCGCGAGGGCGCACTGGCGGATCGTCCCGCTCTCCGTCGGATCTGCGGCGTACCAAGCGTGGCGGTGCTTCAAGGTCTCGACGCGGCCATCGACGCGCGGGAACTCACCGTCCAGGTCGTCCAGCGGCGTTTCCTTGATCGCGTCCGAATTGCCGGCCAGGTCGAAGGTCCAGCGCACCAGCCGCGCTGCCGCCTTGTCGCCGGGCGAGCCATCGGCTTTGGGGAACAACGGAGCCACGTTGTAACGCATGACGTCACAGTGGATCAGGTCGCCGTCCTCCCAGCTGTTCAGCGGGTGGAACATGTAGCAGGCCTCAACGTTGAACCAACGGATCGACGAAACGTCGGCATCGCGGCGCATCACGCCGACGAAACCACCCTTGTCCGGCTCCCAGGCAAACGGCGGCAAACCGGTCATCGCCCGCTGCAGACTGCCGGTCAGCGGCAGCACTGGGAACAGCACGTGGTTGGCGGTGACCATGAAATCGTGGGCCATGCAGGCGTAGGGGGCCTGGAAGTCCTGACGGCTGATCAGGGTCCCGTCCGGCGCCGTCCGTCCGTAGCTCATGCCCGCCGACAGCGGCATCTCGCCGACGCCATAGGCGAACCACAGCATTTCGCCGGTGACCGGGTCGATCTTGGGGTGTGCCGTGACCTTGCCTTTGAACTCACGGTCATAGCCTTTGGACTCCAGAGTCTTGGGGTCCATCGCGAAGGGGTGGTGACCCTCCTCAAGAGCCAGCAGCTTACCCGCGTGCCAAACGATATTGGTGTTGGCGGTACCGCCCTCGTTGCCATGCGCCAGCGGGTCAGTGGTCATCGGATTGCCCATCGCACCGAACAGAGCCCGACCGTGCTCGTTCTCCAGCTTCCACTTGGGTGTCTGCACATAGCGGTTGCGATAGGCGACCTTACCATCGGCGACGTAGAATCCGTGCACCATGCCGTCGCCCCCGAACCAGTGGTGGTTCTTGGCGTCGCGGGGCTCAAACTGTGGGTTCGGACCGATCCGGAACAGCGCGCCACGCAGACCCGCCGGGATCTCGCCAGTAACCTTCAGGTCGAAGTCATCCTCGGATCGGACCGGCGCGAAGTTGCCTGCCAGGTAGGGATTGATGCGCACATCGCCGTCCATGGTGAGTCCTCCGAGTGTGTTTTGTAACTTACGTTGTAAATCTATTGAGCAGGCGCTAGGTCTTGGCAAGCGCTTTTTGTGAGTTCGAGTCGAGATGCCCCGGGTTCTCTCTGAGACCGACGTCGCGGACTTCCGCGAGCGACTCTGCGAAGCGGCCGAGCGGCTGTTCGCGGAGCGGGGCCCTGACGCGGTGACGATGCGTCAGCTGGCCGCCGAACTGGGCGTCTCGCCCATGACTCCCTATCGCTATTTTCAAGACAAGGACGACATACTAGCCGCCGTGCGCACCAATGGTTTCAACCGCTTTGCCGCAGCACTTGAGGCCGCCCGCAGTCTGCCGGGCAGCGCGCGCAGCCGAGGCAACGCCGTGGGCGAGGCCTATGTGGACTTCGCCTTTGCCCATCCCAATACCTACAAGCTGATGTTCGACCTGAACCAGCCGTTGGGCGACAATCACCCCGAGTTGATCGCCGCTGGCCGCAGGGCTCATGACAACATGAGCGGCTGGGTCCGCGATCTGGTGGATGCTGGCCACATGAAAGGCGATCCTGAGCAGATCGGTGCCATGTTCTGGGCCGCCACCCACGGCGTCGTCGTCCTGGAGATGGCGGGAAAGCTGCCACCCGGCTCTGCCCATGACCTGCACCATCGCTTGTCGTCGACCTTGGCTAAAGGACTAGCCGCCGGCGCTTGACGCCCACCATGGCAGGGGATGAAGAGTTGCCCCGTCGGAGGACACCCATGACCAAGCCCAAGAAATTCGAAGTCCGCTGGAAGAAATCTCAGATCAAGGACGTCTTGAAGCAGGTGAAGGCCTATCCCTGGCCGCAGCTGCCTGAGATTCCCGACGGCTGGGCCTATGGCTGTGATGGGGCGTTCCTGAAGGACCTGTGCCACCACTGGACCGAGGCCTACGACTGGCGTGCCGCCGTGGCCGACCTCAATAAATTTCCGCAATACACCGCGAGGGTCGAAGACTTCGACGTCCACTTCATCCATGTGGTTGGTGAGGCGGGCGGCAAGCGTCCGTTGTTGCTGTCCCACGGCTGGCCGGGCTCGCACTATGAGTTCTGGGACTCTATCGAGAAGCTAGCCTTCCCCGCGCGCTTCGGCGGCGATCCCAAGGACGCCTTCGACGTGGTGGTCCCGTCCCTGCCCGGCTTCGGTTTCTCCTCCAAGCCCAAGCGGCCGATCGGCCAGCGCAGCACCGCGCGGCTGTTCAACACGCTGATGACGCAGGTGCTCGGCTACGAGACCTACCTGGCCCAGGGCGGCGACTGGGGAGCGCTTGTCACCTCATGGCTGGGCCGCGAGCACGGTGCCAGCGCCCGGGCCATCCACCTGAACATGTCGGCTTTCCGCCCGCCGGATGGCCCTAAAGGCGAGGCTGAGATCGCCTGGGCGCAGAAACAGGCCGGAGCGCAGGAGGTGATGGGTGCCTATTTCCGCCTCCAGGTGTCCAAGCCCCAATCCATCGCCTGGATGGGGGCCGGAAACCCGGTTGGCCAGGCTGCATGGATCCTGGAGCGGTTCCACGACTGGTCGGACCTCAGGCTGAAAAAGCTGGATGAGGTCTATCCGCGCGACCACCTGATCACCAACATCATGATCTACATCATCACCAACAGCTTCACGACCGGTGCCTGGTACTATCGCGGCTTCGTCGAAGAGGGCGGCCTGGCCTTCAAGCCGGGCGAGCGGGTGGAGACCCCCACAGCCTTCGCCAACTTCCCCGGCGAGCCGCTGTATACCGCACCGCCCCGCAGCTTCGCCGAGCGCGTCTACAATATCGTCCGCTGGACCGACATGCCCCGGGGCGGCCACTTCGCCGCCATGGAAGAACCCGACCTGTTCGTGGGTGAGGTGCGCGCCTGGGCGCGGGAGG
>JAYTWT010000059.1:0-2098 GCA_043743295.1 Alphaproteobacteria bacterium
AACGCCACCGCCGCCAATCGCGCCGCGCTGAACGAAAGCACGGCCCAGGCAGATCGCGGCGAACTGATCCAAGTCGAAATGGGCCCGGACGGACACTTCGTCCCGGTGACCGGTCGCTGACTTGCGGATTACCTTCACGCCGCGCGGCTGGAACGACTACCAAGCCTGGCTCACAGCCGATCCCAAGGTGCTGGCCAAGATCAACCAACTGATCGACGACGTCCGGCGGTCGCCGTTTAGGGGCTTGGGAAAACCGGAACCTCTCAAGGATAACTGGTCCGGATGGTGGTCACGCCGCATCACCGACGAACATCGGCTGGTCTATCGGCTTTCGGGATCCGGCAACGACCAAACGCTGGAAATTTCGCAGTGTCGATACCACTATTGATGCGGGCACCGCTGCGGAATGTTGTCAATCAGGGGCTGGGAAGCAGCACCACGTAGGCATTGGCAGCCCAATCGAGTGCCTCGACTCCCGATTTCGAATAGACAAGTACGCCCAGAGCGGCCTTCGCAATTCCGAGAGACTTCTTGATCTTGCTGGATAGGTCAGGCGAGATGAATACTCCACTGAAGTTCCAGAGCGCTATACTGCCGATGAGATTCTGGACAGCAGCCTCGACGCCTTCGGCGCCAAACAGCGCATACTGATCGAGCACAAACAGGAGTTCTGTAAGGCGCTCAAGCAGCAAGACTCCGGTCACCGATCCCTCGTCCGATTCAAGGTCAGAGACGAGTTCCCGAAGGCTCTCGCGGACAAGATCGAGGTGCTCCGAGTCGAGCGTCAGGCACTTACCTGCGGAGATGAGCAGTTCGTCAGCCGATTCAAGGCGCTCGACGGTTAGATCAGCAACTTGGCCAGCAAGGACGTTTGAAACGGACCCAGGAAAGTTCGCAGGTTCGATGAACGCACGGGCCGCACGCGTTGCCTCGACATATCGCGCGACGCGCTTGCCCCCTATCTAAACGACCTCGTCGGCGACTTGCTTGCAGAGCCGGTCGTATGCTGCAACGCCCCGAGACCAGTGCCGGTCGTCCGAACCGAACAGCCGCGCCATGCACGCACCAAGGGCTTAGTTATTCGTCGTCAGCTCCCTGATGCGCTGGATCTCTGCGAGCAGGCGACCCGCGGACGTGATGCGTTCAACGGTCATAGCGGAATATTATCGTGCTTTTTCCACGGGTTCGACAAGGTCTTTCCCTTCAAATTCCGCAGCGCGTTCGATATCCGCCGCCGCGTCGAGTGCGGCATGATTACGTCGTCGATGTAGCCGCGCGATGCCGCAACAAACGGGTTGGCGAAGCGGGCCTGATACTCGGCGGTGCGGGCGGCGATCGCTTCTGGGTCGCCGATCTCCGAGCGGAAGATGATCTCGACCGCGCCCTTGGCCCCCATCACGGCGATCTCAGCCGTCGGCCAGGCGTAATTGATGTCGCCGCGTAGATGCTTTGAGCTCATGACATCATAGGCACCACCATAGGCCTTGCGGGTGATGATGGTGATCTTGGGCACCGTGGCCTCGGCAAAGGCGAACAAAAGCTTGGCACCGTGGCGGATCAGGCCGCCCTGCTCCTGTTTGGTGCCTGGCATGAAGCCCGGCACATCCACAAAGGTGATCAGGGGAATCTCGAAACAGTCACAGAACCGTACGAACCGTGCGGCCTTGCGGCTGGAATCGATATCCAGCACCCCCGCAAGCGTCTGCGGTTGATTGGCAACGATCCCCACCGGTTGGCCGTCAACGCGACCAAAGCCGACCACGATGTTCTTGGCAAAGTCTGGACTGATCTCGAAGAAGTCGGCCTCGTCGACCACCTTCAGGATCAATTCCTTCATGTCGTAAGGCTTGTTCGGATTGGCCGGGACTAGGGTGTCGAGGCTCATCTCCTCGCGGCCCGGCTCGTCGTAACTCTCGCGGACCGGCGGCTTCTCGCGGTTCGACAACGGCAGGAAATCGACCAGCCTGCGCACCTGCGTCAGAGCTTCAAGGTCGTTTTCAAACGCACCGTCCGCCACGCCCGACTTCATAGCATGCACGCGATAGCCGCCGAGGTCCTCATGGCTGACGTCCTCATGCGTAACGGTCTTCACCACATC
>JAYTWT010000060.1:0-1783 GCA_043743295.1 Alphaproteobacteria bacterium
CCGAAGGGTTCACGCCGCAGATGGGTGCCGAACTGATCGCCTTCCTGGCCCGCGTGGTCGAGCGGACGGCGGAGCGATGGCCGCTTCTTTAACCGCAGAAGCGGCGCGCCAATCCTGGCTGCAGTATTTGGCCCAGGAACGCCGCGCTTCGCCTCGAACGCTGGAGGCCTATGGGTTCGCGGCAGCCCGTTACATCGGCTTCCTGCAGCAGCACCTGGGCGAAACCCCCACCGTTGCCAGCCTGACGACCGTGACCGCCGGCGATGTGCGCGCTTGGCTGGCGCGCCTGCGGGCAGGTGAGACCGGGCTATCCCCGCGCTCGCTCAGCCAGGCGCTCTCTGCGATCCGCACCTTCCACCGATTTCTTGACCGCCGCCTGGACGCCCCCAACGCCAATATCGCACTCGTCCGCGGTCCACGTGTGAAGCCGGGCGTGCCGCGTCCGGTGACCGAGGATCAGGCGACCGGTATGTTGGCCGAGCCGGGGCTGGACCCCGATAAAGACCCCTGGGAGGCCGCTCGCGATGAAGCTGTGCTGACCCTGCTCTATGGCTGCGGCCTGCGTATCTCTGAGGCGCTGTCGCTTAGGCGCAGGGATGCACCGCTCAGCGACCTCCTGCGGATCACCGGCAAGGGCAACAAGACGCGGATCGTTCCGGTTCTTTCCGCTGTGGCCGAAGCTGTTGCCGCCTACTTGGCGGAGGTTCCGTTTATCCTCGAAGCGGACCAGCCCCTATTCCGTGCCAAACGCGGCGGGCCGCTTAGCCCGCGCCACGTCCAGGCGACCGTCCAGGGCCTGCGCAGCCGCCTGGGCCTACCCGCCAGCGCGACGCCGCATGCCTTGCGCCATTCCTTTGCGACCCACCTGTTGAGCGCGGGCGCTGATCTGCGCTCGATCCAGGAACTGCTGGGCCACGCGTCCCTATCGACCACGCAGCGCTATACCGAAGTCGACGCCGCAGCCCTGCTCGGTGCCTACAACGCGGCGCATCCGCACGCGTAAGCGTGGTGCACTCGATTGCGCGCGATCACCCCTTGGCGAGCCGCACCCACTTCACCCCGTCATCCTCACCCTCTTCAAGCCTCAGGAACCCCTCACGGCGATAGAACGCCTGCGCACCGAGGTTCGCAATTTGGCACTTGAGCGACAGGACGCCGCCAGCCGCGGCAATCACATGATCCAAAAGCGCCTTGCCGATGCCGTGCCCTCGCTCCAGGACATAGAGCGAGTGCAGGAAGTTCTGTGGGCGGTAGAGCGCGGCGATTCCGAGGATGCGATCACCCTCGACGGCGACGAAGATCTCTTCCTCGCGCGCGGCTTTCAGGAAATCCGCGGTCCGGTGACGCTCCGGGGGCAGCCATGTGAAGGTGTCGGACAGCACGCGGACATAGATCGCGGCGCAAACGGCCAATTCATCGACTCGCGCCGGGCGGACCGTGTAGCGCCGGGTGGGCCCTAGGCCTGCCCCATCTAAGCCTGCCCCATCTAGGCCTGCCCCATCTAGGCCTGCATCGTCTAGGCCTGCATCGTCCACCCTTCGACCCCCATGGCGGCCTGACGCAGAGCCTCCGAGCGCGTCGGGTGCGGGTGGCAAGTGCGGGCCACATCCTCTGACGCGGCGCGGAAGGCCATGGCGACGCAGTATTCGCCGATCATCTCACCCACCTGCGGACCCACCATATGGACGCCCAGGATTTCGTCTGTGACGGCGTCGGCCAGAACCTTCACAAAGCCCTCGGTCTCGTGGTTGATCTTGGCGCGGCTGTTGGCGCTGAACGGGAA
>JAYTWT010000061.1:0-6910 GCA_043743295.1 Alphaproteobacteria bacterium
GCATTGGCCATCAGCGCCCGGTGCGTGCAGAGCACACCCGTCGGGTTGCGGGTGCTGCCGGACGAAAATTGGATGTAACAGGGATCGTCAGGCGTCGGCATCGGAAGGTCGGAAACCTCCGCTTCCGGGAGATCGCTGAGCTGCATCGAGATCTTGGTACCGGCGGCCTGCGCGGCTTGCGTGAGCCAGGGCATAAGCGTTTCGGATCCGAACACGGCGGCGGCCTTTGCCGAGCGCAGCATCCGACTGATCTGTTCGACGTAAGCCGCCTGGCCACCCAGTGCCGCGGGGAGGGGCAGGGGCGCTGGCGTTAGGCGGGCATACTGGCAGGCAAAGAAGCCAACGACGAAGTCGGCGTCGGTATCGGCCACCAAGCCGACCCTGTCGTGGGTCTTAAGTCCCGCCGCCACAAGGCGGGCCGCCAAGGCCTTCGCACGGACCCGGAGTTCGGCATAAGGTATAGCCTCGCTCAGCTCACCGCGCAGGCCATAGAGGTTGATGCCCGTCGGCCCGCCAGCGGCGAAATCCAGGGCGTCGGTCAAGGTCGCGAACCCGTCCAGGTGGAACGGACGTTCGGGAGCGGTGGGCGTAGGAGTCAATCGTCGCCTCTCGGAGTATCCGGATTGGGCGTGGGTGACGTCCGAATCCCATTTTCTTTCAGGATGAACCACAACATCCCCAGAGCAAGTGCCCCGGACGCTGCGGTAAGCCCCGCGCCCGCGCCTATAAGGCCGAACTGGGTCACGAGGAAGGGCAGGAAGGCTAAGAACCCCGCGCTGATCACCAGTCGCACCCAAGCTGCCCTGCCTGGTTTTCCCAGGGAAATCAGCATCGGCTCTAGCGGCAGGGCGAAGACACCGATGACAGCTGCGCCTACCTGCCAGGTCATAACCTCAGCGGCGGGTGCAAAACCATGACCCATGACCGCACCCAGCAAAGCCGGTCCACCGAGCCAGCTGGTCACTAGGAGGATCGATCCGATGCCACCAGCAAGGAGTCCCACATTGCGTGACAGCCGCCACATCGCTGCCTGCCGGTCTTCGGCGTAAAGCCGCGCCAACTCCGGATAGAGCGCCGGCGTCAACAGCTTGGCGGGCTTGGCAATGGCATCGGCGACCTGGCGGCCAACACGCCAGAAGGCGGCCTGCGCCGGGCCGACAAGTGCGCCGATCATTAGGGTCGCGACGTGGGTCATCGCCACATCCAGCGTGCTGGTGAGGTTGGTGTTCCAGGCAAATCGCCAGGCACCGGGCAGACCCTCGGTCAAGGATCCTCGCCAGGACATGTCCTTCAAAAGGTCGCGTTTACGCAATTCATTAAGCGCATGTGCGGCTAGGTAGAGCCAACTACCGACCGTGCCGGCGGCCCAGGCGATCAGGAACCCTTCCAAAGTTGGCAGGACAAACAGCGCCACCCCGCCGCCGATCACTCGGATCAGGGCAATCAAGGCGGCTTGCCTTGCCATCACGTCGAACCGGTCAAACAGCCGCAGCAGACCCAATGGCACCGCCGAAACCATGAAGGCGATGCTGAGCATGTAGACGGCAGCCGTCGGGGCCTGATCCACGGTCCAGCCAAGTCGCCCCGCAAACAGGATCGAGCCGGCAATCCCGATGGCGATGCCGAGGAGTGTACTGGCCACGTCCAGCACTATGGTGAAGCGCAGTACACGCTGAAATTCCTGTCGGCGGCCCTCGCTCAACGCCCGCGTGCCGTACTGAAGGATCGTCTGCCAGGACTGAAACTTGACCACTTCACCGAGAAACTGCGCGAAGGCCTGGATCAGCACCAAGACACCGAGCTCGGTCACCCCGAGCGCGCGCGCTGCGATCGCCATGTAGCCCAGGCTCAGCACAGCATTCACGGTGCGACCGCCTAGCAGCAGGCCCGCGTTGCCGACCACGCGCCGCAGGATCGGTCGCACGCCGGCGATCTCTTCCGCTCGTGTGGCGCTCATGCGCGAAGTGAACTCCCGTTGAAACGCCGACCCCGGACCGCGCGGCTCTGACTATCCCGGACCGTCGCTACATGCCAACATTCCTGCGAACGGGAAAATATGGACCAGGGTGCCTCCTATCCCAAGACGTCGGCGTAGGGTCTGATAAGCTGCCCCGCATTGGGTGCGGTGCGAACGTGGTGGTCGACGTTTGTTTCTGCCCTGGAGGGTCGGGATGACTAAAGCCATTGTCGGTCTTGTCGTTGCCTTGACGACCTTGTTTGCCGCGCCCGCGCAGGCCGAAATCCGTGCCGTCCTGGTGGCCGTGTCCACCTACATCGACCCGATCCCCTCTCTTGAAGGCCCGCCGAACGACGCTGCCGCACTGAGGCGATTGCTGGAAGCCCAGGGCGCCAAAGACATCGTCATGGTCCAGGATGCACAGGCGACAAGGACCGGCATACGGAGCGCTCTGCAGAGCGTCGGTAAGCGATCCAAACCCGGTGACTGGGTGATCTTTTTCTATGCGGGCCACGGTGCCCAAGCCAAGGCGCGGGACGCAACCGAGGCCGACGGCATGGACGAGTTCCTGGCCCTCGGCGGATTTCGCGTGTCCAAGCCGGACACGGAACAGTTCATCTTGGATAATGAGCTACGCGGCTGGCTGATGAATTTCTTCCCAAGCACTGTGAACGTGCTGCAGATCGCTGATGCCTGTCATTCGGGTACGATGAACCGGGCGGTCAGCACGATCTCGCGGTTCAAGGGCCGAAATGCGCTGAACAACCCGATGGCGCTTTCGTTGCCGGAACCGCCCAAGGACCCGGCGGCCATCGCCCCGTCGTTCGGTGATCCCCCAAACCTCGTCTACGTCGGGGCCGCCCAGGACGATCAATTCGCGCTGGAGGGACCCCTGCCGCTGGGCGATTCGCCGTCACGCGGGCTGTTGACCTATGCGCTGGAAGGCGCACTGCAGGATCGCCGCGCCAACGGGCATCTCGCCGCTGACGCCGATGACGACGGCATGCTGTCGCTGGCCGAATTGGCGTCCAGCCTGGAAACCCGAACCCGCGAACTGTCGTCGACGCGGCAGTGGGCCAGTGCGGTGGTGCCAGCGCGCAATGAGCGCACCGTAGTCTTCCAACCGCTCAAAGCCCCGTCGGTAGCCGAACGCCCGGTCGAGGTGAAGGCGGCCGATGACCAGGCGGCGGACATCCTCGCCGGGCGAGGTCCATGGGCCTCGATCCCGAGGGGGTCACCGGACCTGACGTGGTCGGCAAGAGAAGGTTGGGTAACCGATTCCCACGGCGACCGGGTCGCGGAGAAGCTGACCAGCGCCGAGGCCCTGGCCGGGGTGATCCAGAAGCGTCAGGCGGTGCGAGACTTAGCCGGGTCGGCCAATGAACGGATCCTCAAGGTCCAGATCGGACCGCGCAAGACCGGGGAACTATATCGCAACGGGGAAAACGTCGATCTAGCGGTCACGCACGAGGGCGGCGTCGCCTTTCTGACAGCGTTCAACCTGGCTGGCGATGGGACGGTCCAGCGCCTTTATCCGCTAGAAGGCGATGGTGACGGCAAGCTGGCGGCGGGCCAGATTCGGGTAGTGATGGCGCGCACCAGGGCCTCGCCGCCTTTCGGCGTGGACAATGTGGTGGCTATCTCGACCCAGGGAGACCCAAAGGCGCTACGCCAAGCTCTGGCGCGGATGGAGGGGCGGCGGGATGCGCTGGCTGCTGCTGCTGCAGTTCGTGAGGTGATTGACCAGGGCGCAGGGCAGTCCGCCCTGGCACTGGGCGAGCTCTACACCGGCCCGTAGAGTAGGCCCGCGACGGCCATGCGTGCGACAGCATGGGCGCGATTGGCGGCACCCAGTTTTCTGCGGGCATTGTCGACATGAAACCGTGCCGTGGCCTCGGACACCCCGAGTATCCTAGAAATCTCCCAGTCGGACTTGCCCTTGGCGACCCAGGCGAGGGCGTCGCGCTCGCGGTCTGTCAATCGGACATCGCCGACGGATGACATTTCCAGGACGTTCAGCCGTTTAACGCTCATCGCACCACCCCGACGTATTGCGGACTTCAAAAGGAGAGGCGTGGGCGGGCGGAAAAGCGGGCCATATTGAATCGGTGCGAGCCCCATTTTTCAATGGCAAGGGGCAGACGGATGTCCGCGCCAGCGTCAGGACATCTTTGTCAACCTCTCACTTTAGAGAGCTTGATGGCCGATCACGCCTCCGCGACGCTATCGATCTTGCGCCGCTAGGACTGCGGCTTGTGGTTGGTAACAGTGTTGGAGTTGCGGTTATGAGGCGATTGCTTGTTGGCGCTGCGGTTTGCGCCTTGATGACGGGGTCTGCGGCGCATGCAGCGCTCATCGATTTCAGCACAATGCAGCTGAACGGCGTTGCGACGGCCACGCCGACGATGCTGCGGCTGACCAACGGTGCGAACCTGATGGATCCGGATGATCCGGATTCGAACATTGGCCTAGCCAGCAGCGCATTTATCGGCACGACTTTCTCTTCAGACATTACCTTCACGACCAGCTTCACATTTATGCTGACCAACTCCGGCTTTGATCCGCAGGGTGACGGCATAACCTTCCTCGTCCAAAACGACCCGAGCGGGGCCTCTGCAGTCGGTGGTGGCGGCGGCGGCGTCGGCGCAAACGGACTGGCCTCGAACATCGGGGTTGGATTTCAAAGCTGGGATAACAACCGCGCCTCGATCTTTACCGATGGCAGCATAGCCGGCGGCCCGATCCACAACTTCAGCCTGGGCGACCAGAATGACACCGTGGACGTGACGGTCACCTACGACCGCTCCAACTTCAGCTTCACGGCTTTCAATCACTCGACGGGGCTCTCGATCAGCGACAGCCAAGCCTTCAATCTCGCGAGCCTTGGACCGACGGTCTATATTGGCTTCACGGGCGCAACGGGCCTGTCACACTCCATTCAGGACGTGACGAACTGGGATCTTAGGGTCGGCCCGGGCGTTGTGCCTGAGCCCGGCACCTGGGCGTTGATGATCACCGGCTTCGGCGCGGCGGGCGGAATGCTGCGTCATCGCCGTCGGATCGCGGCCTGACGCGGTATTGTTCGTCAGCGAGTGGGCTGTCTCGGACCTGCTCTCTGAACGCTTTATTGTTGTCGCGCGCAGACGCGCCTTGCCAAAGGCGCACTTTTGCGTATTTTCCGCGCCCTCGCGGTCAGGCTTGGAACGGCCTGAAGTGACGGCGGGTGCTTAGCTCAGTTGGTAGAGCAGCTGACTCTTAATCAGCGGGTCGTGGGTTCGAATCCCCCAGCACCCACCATTTCTCTGGTGGACATCCCTCCCGTAGAATTCTGACTGTCGAAGTCTCGACGGGTGCCTCATACTTGATCATGGTCTGCGGCATGCCGGTGCGGCCGGTCGGATACGAATAGGCGACGACGCGCATGCTCAAGACCACGCAGCTGGGACGCAACAGCGGCCTCTTCGTTTCGCGGCTGTGCCTGGGCACGATGAACTTCGGTGAGCCGGGGCGCGGGCATCAGGGCGACTGGACCCTGGGGCTGGACGATGCGCGCCCGCTGTTCAAGGCGGCGATCGAGAAGGGTCTGTTCTATTTCGACTGCGCGGATATCTATGGGATCGGGGCCAGTGAGATCGTTGTCGGCGCTCTGTTGCGCGAGCTGTTGCCGCGCGAGGAATATGTGCTGGCGACCAAGATCTCGATGCCGATGGGGCGCAACCCCAACCAGGGCGGACTATCGCGCAAGCACGTCATCGAGGGCGTTGACGCCTGTCTGAAGCGCCTCGGGGTCGACTATCTCGACAAGCTGGTGATCCACCGCCATCCCCAAGGCATCCCGGGACATGAAGGCACGCCCATAGAGGAGACCCTTGAGGCGCTGCATGACGTGGTGAAGGCGGGCAAGGTAACCTACCTAGGCGCCTCTTCTATGTTCTCCTGGCAGTTCGCAGAACTCCAGCTGACCGCAAAGATGAACCGCTGGACGCCATTCGTCTCGATGCAGAACCACTACAACCTCGTCTACCGCGAGGAAGAGCGCGAGATGATCCCCTATTGCGAGGCCAGCGGCGTGGCGATCACGCCGTGGTCGCCGCTGGCGCGGGGCATCCTGGCGGGGGCCTATCAGGGCGGGTTCGCGGGCGGGTCGACGTCGCGGTCGATGGGGCGCGACGCCAAGCGGACGGAGAGCCTTTATCAGGGCGAGGCGGTGTTCGACATCGCGGGCCGGGTGATCGAGACGGCGGACAAATATGGCAAGACCCCGGCCCAGATCGCGCTGGCCTGGCTGCTCTCCAAGCCCGGCGTGACGGCCCCCATCGTCGGGGTCTCGAAAATCGAGCAGTTGGACCAACTGGTCGGGGCGACCGAAATCGTGCTCGATGTGGCCGACATTGCTTACCTCGAAGAACTCTATCAGCCTGTTCAGAACCTGCTGTCGATTGGTACATCCTGATGGCCGTGCGCGACATCGCTGGCTATGACATTGCTGCCGTCGAGGCTTGGATCGCGCAACACGTCCCGTCACTGAGCCCGCCGCTGACCTGGACACGGTTGGAAGGCGGACATTCGAACCTGACCTATCGGATCGACGACAGCCGCGGCCGCGCCGCGGTTATCCGGCGTCCGCCGCTGGGGGAGTTGTTGCCCAAGGCGCATGACATGGCGCGCGAATGGTCCGTGATCCGGGCGCTGAACGGGACGGCTGTGCCCGTGCCAGCGGCACTTGGGTTCTGTGACGACGTTTCGGTCACGGGCGCGAAGTTCTACGTCATGGGCCTTATTGACGGGCATCCGCTCTACAGCATCGCCGACACGCGGCGGTGGGTAGCCGAGAATCGCCGGGTGGCCATGGCGCATTCGTTCATCGACGCCCTGGCGGCGCTACACGCTTTGGAGCCCAAGGCGGTGGGGCTGGACGACCTGGGCAAGACCGAGGGGTATATCGCGCGGCAG
>JAYTWT010000062.1:0-9996 GCA_043743295.1 Alphaproteobacteria bacterium
CGGCGGCTTTCTGGGACTGGCCGGCTACATCCGCGAGGATCGCTTCAGCCTCCTGACCACCGCGCCCGGCCCGGACCTCGCGCCCTATCACGACCGCCAAGTGGTGATCCTGCCCAGACCCCAATGGGCTCAGTGGCTGGACTGGGCCCAGCCCGCGCCGGTCCTAGACCAGACGCCTGCCGGCACGCTGAAAGTCATTCAAATTCGCTAAGGCTCACGCCTTACGGCAGGTCTTCCGCCAGGATCGACATGTTGAAGACGTAACTGCCGTCGCCATCCTCGTCCTCGAACACCACGCCGACAAACTCCTCGCCGACATAGACCTCGGCGGAATCCTTCTGCTTGGGCCTGGGCACCAGGCTGATCCGCGCATTCGCGAACGTCCCACGCAGAAAACCTTCGACTTTGCGGATGGCTTTTTCGTCCACGACAATTTCCTCAAGGGCAGCAGCAACTCGGCGCGGAACCTAACGACTCCGCCCCCCAAGGGGAACCTCAGATCAGCGGAAATCTCAGATCACGTAGTCGCTGTAGACCACTTCGGCCAGCGTGTGGTCCATGGTCTTGGCCGGCTCGTCGCAGGTCGGGCAGTTGACCAGCCGCGCCGGCACACCCGCCGCCGTACAACCTGCGGGAACCGGCTTCAGCACCACCGAACCGGAGGCCACCTTGGCATAGTCGCCGATGGTAATGTTGCCCAACACCTTGGCCCCCGCGCCCAGCAGCACACCCTTGCCGATCTTCGGGTGGCGATCACCCCGCTCCGCGCCCGTGCCGCCCAGGGTCACGCCCTGCAGCAACGAGACGTCGTCGCCGATCACCGCCGTCTCGCCGATCACGATCCCGGTACCGTGGTCGATGAACACCCCGCGACCGATCTTCGTCGCCGGATGGATATCCACCTGGAACAGCTCGCTCATCCGGCTCTGCATATAGAGCGCCAGGGTCTCGCGGCCCTCCAGCCACAGCCAGTGGGCCACCCGCTGGGTCTGCAACGCCAGGAACCCTTTGAAGAACAGGAACGGCTGCACATACCCCTTACAGGCCGGGTCGCGCTCGAACACCGCCTTCAGGTCGGCCTCGGCAATATCCACGATGCCCGGATCGCTGTGATAGGCCTCATAGCAGATGTCGCGCAGGCTCATGGCCCGCAGCTCCTGGTCGCCCAGCTTGCGCGCCAGCTGGTACGACAAGGCATCGCCCAACGACTTGTGGTTCAGGATCACCGCCGCCAACAGACTGGCCAGTGCCGCCTCAGACTTCGCCGCAGCATAGGCCTCATTGCGCAAGGCGGCCCAAACGGGCGGTGCCTCCGTCGGACTGACCACTTCCAGTCGCTGGCTCATCGGTTCCTCCAGGCCCATAGGCCACGCCCCACCTGATCATCGCGCGAGCCGAGGCCCACGACAACATACCAGGGATATGGTGAGCCCCAATCGATCCCGCCACCCCGACCAGAAATTCGCAGACAGGGGTATAGATTTAGTGCCACCGCAGCCCCCCTCTCCGCTTCCCCAAAAAGTGGGACATCCCATAATTGAGGTAGGCCCATCCTGACCTGGAGTACGAAGTCCGAGCGAGGTGATCGCATCGGCTTCAAGAAGGAGGATGGGCCTACCTCAATTATGGAATGTCCCGGTTTCTGACGTAGCCCTTCACCCCGCGCGCAAGGATGCACTACTTTCCAGGATGCGCATGCGCAGGGCGGCCAGGTCCTGATCATCATCGTTGCGGTCGTGCCAGACCATTTCGATGTCGTAATCGTAGGCGTTCAGTTCCGGAGGCATCTTTAGAAAGGTGAGATGATCGGAGTATGCGGCCAGGCTGGCGAAGCTGCGCTGGGTGCCCACACAAAGCAGGTCGGTGTGACGAAGCACGTCCGGCGCCAGCAGAATATTGGGCAGCACGGCTGTGACCTGCCGCTCGACGGCGCGCGCCGACAACAATTTCGAGATCCATGCCTCTTCGAGAATCTCTCCAGCTGTCACCTGCAGATGTGGAAAGCCCGTGAAGTCGGCGACATCCAGCACGCCGTCCGCGTGACGGGTCAGGGCCGGATGCCCCTTTCGCAGCACCACAATTACGGACTCCTTGTAGAGTGCAGTCCTCCGGAACTGCGGCTTGAGCCGGCCAAAGGCACCCAACGCGAGGTCCACGCCTCCCCGCTCGAGACTATCAAGAATCGTTCGACGCGCGAACGGCTCAAGATGGATGTGGGTCCGGCGCTCCGACGGCTGCAACAGGGTGCGGATGGTGTCCGACAAGGTCAGCGTCACATACTCCGGGCTGCTGATCGTGAAGCTCAGCCCAGCCTCCAGCGGGTCTCCCGATTGCAGCTCGGCGATCACCCCACCCAGGATGGCCAGCGCCGCCGTAAGCTCGGCCTGGATAAGCACAGCCTTTGGCGAGGCCACCATATGCTTTCCGCGACGCACCAGGATCGGATCGTTGAACGTCTCGCGCAGGCGGCGCAGAGCCGAGCTGGTGGCGGATTGCGAGAGAAACACCCGCCGGCTAGCCAACGTCACCGATTTCTCCTGGAGGAGAACATTGAGAATGGGCAGCAAATTCAGATCGAAGATGCGAAGGTTTGTCGCTTTGATGACGCGCCACCTTTCTCGCTGAGGCTTGGCCGTTTTGTTGCACTCGTGCGCCCGGTGCACAAGGCAGCGGTGCCGCTATCCATCTGGTTCATACTGACCATGCAAAATGGTGATTCCGGTATCGCCACGCCCTTTCCCTACAGTCGGCTGAAAATTGGGTCAGGGGCAGATTCTCATGCGTTTGAAGGACAAGATTGCGATCATCGTAGGCGCTGGCCAGAAGCCCGGCCAGACCATCGGCAACGGCCGCGCGACCGCCATCATGTTTGCGCGCGAGGGCGCCACGGTACTGGTGGTTGACCGCGACCCGGCGTCGGCCGAGGAGACCCTCGCCATGATCAAGTCTGAAGGCGGGACCGGCAGCGCGCTGGCCGCTGACGTAACCCGCGAGGCGGATTGCAAGTCCATTGCCGACATCTGCATCGAACGCTACGGCCGGATCGATATCCTGCAGAACAATGTCGGCATCGGCACCGGCGACAAGGGCCCAACGTCTCTTGAGCTCGACACCTGGAACACGCTGATTGGCACCAACCTGACCAGCATGTTCCTGACCTGCAAGCATGTGCTGCCGCAAATGCGAAAACAGGGCGCGGGATGCATCACCAATATCTCGTCCGGCGCGGCGGTGATGTCAGTAGGGATCGTCGGCTACAAGGTCTCAAAGGCGGGCGTAAATGCGCTGACCCATGCTATCGCCATGGGCAATGCAAAATATGGCATCCGAGCGAATGTGGTAATGCCGGGTCTGCTAGACACGCCCATGGCCATTGAAAGCCATGCCTCGGCCCGTGAAATCGACCGTGACGCCCTCCGCACCGAGCGCAACGCCATGGTGCCGCTGGGCTGGATGGGTACCGCCTGGGACACGGCAAACGCCTCGCTGTTCCTGGCCTCGGAGGAGGCGCGCTTCATTACCGGGATCGTTCTGCCGGTCGATGGCGGGCAATCCGCTCGTATCGGCCTGTAACCCCAACCGCCAGAGGTCCAGATGCATCCCTATCTTCACGCTCAGACGGCACCAGACCGTCCAGCCTACATCATGGTCGAGAGCGGTGAGGTGGTGACATACCGCCAGTTGGATGATCGCACCAATCGGTGCGCACAGATGTTCCGCAAGCACGGTTTGATGCGAGGCGACTCCATTGTCATTTTTCTGGAAAACCATCCCCGCTTTCTGGAGCTTTGCTGGGCCGCGCAGCGAACCGGGCTTTACTACACCCCGATCAGCTCACGGCTGACGATGGCCGAGATCGACTACATCGTGGGCGACCTGAAGCCGAAGATGTTCTTCACGTCAGACCAGCTGATCGACACAGCCCGCGGCGCAAAAGCACTGCAGGGCCTGAATTGCCGCAGCTACTCCGTCGACGGCGAGGCACCGGGTTTTCTGGACTATGTGGCCGAGCGCAACGGTTTTCCCGCCACACCTGTCAGTGACCAGTCCTACGGCATCGACCTGCTGTATTCCTCGGGTACAACGGGGCGGCCCAAGGGCGTGAAACTGGAGTTGCCAGAGGGCGCCATCGAGGATTTGCCTCCGCGCTGGCGGGCCTATCACACCATTATGGGCTTCGATGCCGCCTCGGTGCACTATATCCCTTCGCCGCTCTACCATGCGCTCCCCATCCACCACGCCATGGTCGCCCAGAACTATGGGGGCACCGTGCTGGTGATCCAGAAGTTTGACCCGCAAGAGGCGCTGCGGCTGATCGATCACTACAAGGTCACCCAATCGAGTTGGGTCGCGACCATGTTCATCCGGATGCTGAAACTGCCGGCTGAGGTCCGGGCCCGCTATGACATCTCCAGCATGATCTCGATGGTTCATGGGGCCGGCCCCTGTCCCGTGCCCGTCAAGGAGGCGATGCTCGATTGGTTCGGCCCGATTATCTTCGAGGCCTATGGCAGCACCGAGGGGTTCGGCTCGACGCAGATCAGCGCCCCGGAATGGCTGGAACACAAGGGATCCGTCGGCAAGACGGCCCCGGGCTCCACACACATCATCGATGACGACACCGGCCAGGAACTGCCCGCTGGCCAGATCGGTACCATCTATTTTTCGGACCCGCGCAAGGTCGAGTACCTCAATGATCCCGGTAAGACTCAAAGCGTCCACCTGGCCAACGGCTGGGCCACCGCCGGCGACATTGGCTATCTCGACGCGGATGGCTACCTCTACCTGACCGACCGCAAAGCCGACATGATCATTTCCGGCGGGGTCAACATCTATCCGCAGGAGGTGGAAGCCACGCTGATCCTGCATCCCAGGATCGCCGACATCGCCGTGTTCGGCATTCCCAATGATGAATTCGGCGAGGAGGTGAAGGCGGTCGTTCAGCCCGCCGACATGGCTGACGCCGGCCCGGCCCTGGAGGCCGAAATCATCGCCTACTGCAAGGCCAACCTTTCGGCGATCAAGGCACCCAGGACCGTCGACTTCATGGCCGAACTGCCGCGCCACGAAACCGGCAAACTCTACAAGCGTCTGCTGCGTGATCCCTATTGGGCGGGCAAGGCGTCCAATATCAACTGAGGGTGCCGGCGCGCAGGTCGGCCATTTCAGCCGGGCTCATCCGGGGCGCCGCTTCAGCGCGCATGAAGGCCATGAGCTCGCTGCGGTTCTTGGCCCCCAACACGACGGTGTCAACGCCGGGCGTGGATAGTGCATAGCGATAGGCCAGTTCAGCAGGCTCAACGCCCAGCTCGCGGGCCATCATTCGAAATCCTGCGGCCCGTTGGTAGTCGATGGCTTCCAGTGTTTCAGGGTCCACATTGCGATCGAAAGCGTCGGTCAACGCCCCGGCGGCCAGGGCGCGGACCGCCATAACGCCGATCCCGCGGTGGGCGGCGATCGGGATCAGGGCGGCCGGGTCCTCAGGCTTTCCGGTGATATTCATGCTGCCCGAGGTATTGAGCGGGTTCACCACCGCCTGGAAAGCGCAGGGCGCGACCACGTCTGTCAGCGCCGCCGTAACCGGTGCCGGCGGCCCGCTGGTGATCCCCCAGGCCCCGATGCGACCAGCCGTCACCAAGGCCTGCAGCGCGGGCACGATGGTCTCGCGATAGAGCGTGAGCGGCATGGCCAGGCGATCAAGCAGATGGGCGCGCGGCCCCTCATGCCAGCCATCTTCGATCACGTATCCATGCAGGAAAAAGACATCCACATAGGGGCGGCGCAGACGTCCGCAACTCTCGTCAAGCGAGGCCGACAGGCGATCTGCGACCTCAACCGCCGGCGGGGTTCCCAGCATGCACTTGGTGCTGACACGGACTTCCTTTGGAAACACGCCCTCGAAAGCCCGTCCGATCATCGTCTCGGCAATGCCGTACAAGGGCGCGACATCGAGAAGAGTGATGCCGGCGTCGACCGCGGCGCGAACCGTGGCGACGGCCTCGGCATCGTCTGTCGGACCCCAGATCTGGCCGATCCCGCCGCCGCCCAGCGCCCCAACACTGGTTTCAAACAATCGGCCAAGTTGCCGGTATTCCATATCCAGATCAGCCCCGCTACTTGCCATGCCCGACACGCAGCAGCTTGTCACCAAATGTAGTGGGACCGGAATCGATAGTCACGATACATGGGCACCCGTGCCGTGGATATCGGCGGACAAATCCACGCCGCGGCGTAGCTGGTATTCCACGCATCGATTTGATCGCGACCCTTTGTGGAAATAGCCTTTTCAAAGAATTGGCACCTCAGCCGCCGTGGGACCGAGCCGCATGACAACACGTGACGCCGTGATCAATCCGGCCCTGGATGAACTGGCCTTGGCCGATGAGGCGACCCTGCGCGACGCGCTGGCGTCAGCCAACATGAACGCCCTTAGAATCGCGCTCTACCACCACACCCGCGATCCGGCGCTCACCGCCATGATCGTCGATCATGTGCCGGTTCAGGGTGGAGCCCTGATCTCCCACAGCCTGCCCAAGCGGTATCACGCCGAAATCCGCGAAAAGGCGCTGGCCTTCATGCTCGCTGGCGCGCCGGCGAGGCCGGACCCGACCAAGGCGGAAGCCGTTGACCTGATGACGCTGTTCACCGGCTATGCCCCGACCCAGGGCGAGATCGATTATGGCTATGAGGACCTGGCCTTCGAGGAATTTCCCCGCGACGTCAGCTGGACCGGCGAACGCCCCTCCAGGTTGCTGGAAGACTTTTCCGTCACTATCATCGGGGCGGGCTTCAGCGGCATAGCCGCCGCCATCATGCTGGATCGGCTTGGCATCCGATACCGGATCATTGAGCGGATGGCCGACATCGGCGGCACTTGGGAACTGAACGACTATCCCGAAGCCCGCGTCGACATCAGCAATTTTCTCTACCAGTACAAATTCGTCAAAAACTATCCGTGGAAGAGTTTCTTCGCGCCGCGCGACGAGATCAAGGAGTACGTCAATCATGTGGTCGACCGCTTCAAGCTGCGCGAAAAAATCAGCCTCAGGACGGAGCTGAAATCCGCGAACTGGGACGAGGCGCAGAAACAGTGGGTATTGATTGTCCATGACGCCAACGGTGCGGCCGAGACGATCCGGACGAATGTGATTTTCAGCTGTGCGGGCCTGTTCAGTACGCCCAACTTGCCCGACATCCCCGGTATCGAGACCTATCGCGGGGCGATGTTCCACACGACGGACTGGGATTACGGCTATGACTATTCAGGCAAGAACGTTGCGTTGATCGGCACCGGCTCGACAGGGTCGCAGCTGCTGCCGGCCCTGGCCAAAACCTCCGCTCATGTCAGCGTCTATCAGCGCACACCGCAATGGGTGATGCCGATCCACGGCTATCACGCCAAAGTAACGCCCGAGAAGCATTGGCTGATGCGTAA
The DNA here is from genome assembly GCA_043743295.1 of Alphaproteobacteria bacterium. Lineage (GTDB taxonomy): Bacteria > Pseudomonadota > Alphaproteobacteria > Caulobacterales > Caulobacteraceae > Phenylobacterium. Next base: position 7,436 of record JAYTWT010000062.1, read on the forward strand.
TTTCCCCGGATATTGGAACTGGTTCATCTACTCCAACTACATCGGCGGCATGCAGGTGCAGAAGCTGCAGGACGTGGATCCCGAATGGGAGGCGGCCGGCGGCGAGGTCAATGCGAAGAACGCCGCCCTGCGTCAGCGTCTGACGCAGTTCATCCGTGAAGAGGTCGGCGACCGCGACGACCTGTTCGACAAGTTGGTGCCTAGATATCCACCGCTCGGCCGACGGTTGGTGATCGACAACGCCTTCTACAAGACCCTTTTGCTCGACCACGTGAACCTAGTCACCGCGGGCATCCAGGAATTCACGCCGGACGGCATAGTCACCCAGGATGGCGTCCACCGGAAGCATGACCTGATCGTGCTTAGTGCCGGCTTCAAGGTCTCACAGTATCTCTGGCCCGTGAACTACACAGGCCGCAACGGTATCAGCCTCGAGACGGCGTGGGCGAAGGATGGCGCGCGTGCCTACCTCAGCGTGACGATGCCCGATTTTCCCAATTTCTTCATGTTCTACGGCCCGACTGCAGGGGTGCGCGGCGGCAGTTTCCATTCCTGGATCGAGGTGACCACCCGCTATGTCTGCGGTCTGGTCGTGGCCATGATTGAGCAGGACAAACGGGCAATTGAGGTCCGACATGAAGCGTTTCAGGCCTACAATGACGCCATGGACGCAGAAATGCCTAAGATGCTTTACTCGCGTGCTGACGGTGGGATGAGCTATTTTTTCAGCGAGCACGGTCGGGTGATCACCAACATGCCCTGGAGCACCGACGACTTCTATGGTCGCATACGCCGTGCTGACCCAGAGAATTTTGCGTTCCGGTAGTCGTACGCGACGCCCATTCCAGCAATTCGATAATCCGGAGACATCGCGTAATTGAGGTAGGCCCGTCCAAGCCTGGGGTAACTAAGCCTGATAAAGGGTAAGTGGGGACATCGCGTAATTGAGGTAGGCCCATCCTGACCTGGAGGACGAAGTCCGAGCGAGGTGATCGCATCGGCTTCAAGAAGGAGGATGGGCCATGATGGAAGTGTATGTCGGGCTGGATGTGTCGGACAAGTCCACGGCGGTGTGCGTTGTGGACGGGGCCGGGGCGGTGATCTGGCGTGGAGCGTGTGCCACCGATCCGGAGGTGATCGTGGAAACGAGGGACATGTACTACTTTCGATGTCAGTATCTGTGCGTGACCAATAAGTAGTACGTGTCCCCACTTTTCCACTGGAGCTAAAAGGGAGCTCTACCGTGTTTACATTAGGGGCGTTGAATCGGGAGTAAATGAGCTTAATAGTTTATCTTCAATGCGGAACGGAAATAAAAGCTTGATATGAAAGAAATCAGCGGAGATATTACCGATCAAATTCATCGAACGCGGAATAGAATCGGAATTTGAGAAGAGCGGAATAATAGAAAAAGATGTAGCAAGGTTGATTGTAAATTTCATGATGTCGTATTATTCTTGCAAATGAGAGCGAATATTGTGATTAAAATTGCTCAGATTTCATTTTCGGTATGCGTTTTGACGGCTTTCGCCAATTGCGCAAATGGAATGGAATTAGACTCATGGAAATTTGAAGTATCCAAATCCGAAATTGGATTTATTTCTGCAGCAAAATTTGAATCCGACAATTCACTCGTTCAAATAAGCTGCTCTTCTGTAGAGTCGTCAAGTGTATTAACATTGTCAGTTCCACGAAGTAAATTGAAACTGGAAAATACAATGTCGTTTGGAGAGCAAACATTTACAGTTATAAAATTTAAGTCAGACAATGTAGGAACTGTATATCCGGCGCGGATAGGTCGATCGCTTCACGGAAATACAATGAACTATGTATTTTTAGGATTCCCTTTTTGGCGGATATTCTCGCCTGAATCTAGCAAGGGGCCTATTGTGATTTCCAATGATTCAGAGGTGTTGTTGAGTGCCGATCCAATGCCGAAAGGTGTATTTGAAAAACTCACCCGATCTTGTCGGCGAATCGATTATGTTCGGAGGTTAAGGTGACAAAGGTGAAGTTAAAGGTGAAGTTAAGAATACGGTGACAGGAGCAATGTTCCCTCACCGACGCCAACGGCAACCTCTCGTCTCGGGGAAACGAGGGACACGTACAGTTCCCACTCCACCTCACCCCTGAATCTACAGTCAAAACAACGATATCGCCGCCCCTGGCTTAATGTCAGGCGTAGGCCTGCGCGGGCGGCCAACCTGAGGGTCGGCGAGCTTGCGACCGGTGGAGGCCTCCAGCGCCTTGATCCAATCCGCCGCGCCAAGGGGGCGACCTGTGGTGGAGGCCCGCCGCAGCTTGCGCCGCGCCTCGTCCTCAACGTCAAGATCGTGAAAGCCCGCCATTGCCGCGCCAATGCGCGCCGCCAGCGGCCTCGGCGTCAGCAGCGGATCGGCCCGGCCCTCGACATGCGCCCGCCCGCTTGACCAGTTCCAGTCGATGGCCCGTGCGGTCAGCCCGGCGCGCACCGGGTTGAGGCCGACATGGCGCGCGCAGGTCAGCAGATAGTCCTCATCCATCGGAAACGAGGCGAACCGGCCTTGCCAGAGGTAACCGGT
>JAYTWT010000063.1:0-10437 GCA_043743295.1 Alphaproteobacteria bacterium
GCCGCCCAGGCCCAGACCACCAAGCTCCCCAGCGAGGTCAAGGCGGGTGCCTATGTCACCGATGCTGGCCATACCAAGATCACTTGGTCGCTGACCCACTTTGGGTTCTCGACTTATGTCGGTCAGTTCAGCGCCGTGTCCGGAACCCTGAAGCTTGACCCCAAGGCGCTTGCGGCCACCGACTTGCAGGTCAGCATCAACACGGCCTCGATTGGCACGCTGAACCCGGCACTGGATGGCCACGTTAAGGGCCCCGACTTTCTGGACGTTGCAAAGTTTCCGACGGCGACTTTCAAGTCCACCAGCGTCAGGGCAACGGGTGAGCGCACTGCCGATGTCACGGGCGACCTCACCTTGCACGGCGTCACCAAGCCGGTGACGATGCAGGTGACCTTCATCCAGGCCGGGGTAAACCCATTGGATAAGAAGTATTCTCTGGGCTTCCAGGGGCGGGCGGTGATCAAGCGCTCCGACTTTGGGGTGAAGGCCTATGTCCCGGCCGTCGGCGACGAGGTCACGCTGCAGATCGATACGGAACTGAAGGCCGCCAGCTGAACCGAAAAAGGCCGCCCGTGAGGGCGGCCTTTCCTCGTCACAGGCTGCGAGCTCACCCCTTCAGGTCAGAAAATTTCTTGCCTTCCGCGACAAGCTTTTCGAGCAGGGGAGCGGGCTTGAACGCATCGCCCATCGTAGCCTCGAACTCCTGCATCTTCTTCAGCACCACGGCAGGGCCGCCGATCAGGTCGCCGTAGAACATCGGGCCGCCGCGATACACGGGCCAGCCATAGCCGTTGACCCAGACCACATCGATGTCGGACGCGCGGATGGCCTTGCCCTCTTCGAGGATTTTCACCGCCTCGTTGATCATTGGATAGATGCAGCGCTCCAGGATTTCCTCGTCCGCGACGGAGCGAGGATTTGCACCGGACTTGACGATGAAGTCGTGGATCACTTTCTCGGTGAACGGGCTGGGCTTGGCGGTACGGTTCTCATCATAGTCGTAGTAGCCCGCGCCGGTCTTCTGGCCGCGGCGGTCGGCTTCGCAGAGCACGTCGCGGATGGTCTCGCCGTGCGACTTTTCCTTTACCCAGCCGATGTCCAGGCCAGCTAGATCGCTCATCGCGAACGGGCCCATGGGGAAGCCGAAGTCGAACAGCACGCGGTCGATATCCCAGGGCATTGCCCCTTCCATCACCAGCTTCTGCGCCTCACGCTGGCGCTGGCCGAGGATGCGGTTGCCGACGAAGCCGGGGCAGACGCCGACCAGGGCGGCAATCTTGCCGATCTGTTTCGATAGCTTCATCGAGGTCATGATCACGTCGTCGGCCGTGTGGTCGGCGCGGACGATCTCCAACAGCTTCATGACATTGGCCGGCGAGAAGAAATGCAGGCCGATCACGTCCTGGGGCCGCTTGGTCACCGAGGCGATCTCATCGATGTTGAGGCCCGAGGTGTTGGTCGCCAGGATTGCGCCGGGTTTGCAGATGGCGTCCAGCTTGGTGAAGATGTCCTTCTTGATCTCCATCCGCTCGAACACCGCCTCGATGACGAGGTCGACGTCGGCGAACGCCTCTTCCATCGAGAGCGAGCCGGTGATGAGGCTGATGCGCTTGGCCGTCTCCTCGGGCTTGGCGGTGCGTGAGCGCTCATAGTTGCCCTTGATGACCGCCAGGCCCTTGTCCAGCGGGGCCTGTTGTTGCTCGACGATCACCACCGGGATGCCGACGTTGGCAAAGTTCATGGCGATGCCGCCGCCCATGGTGCCCGCGCCTATGACGCCGACCTTCTTGATGGGGCGGATAGCCGTGTCGTCCGGAATGCCCGGGATCTTCTGCGCCTGACGCTCGGCGAAGAAGTAATAGCGCTGGGCCGCCGACTGGCTACCCATCATCAGACCGCCGAACAGCTTGCGCTCGGTGGCCAGGCCTTCGGCGAAGCTGGCTGAATTCACCGCCGCCTCAATGCATTTGATGTTCGCTTCCGGCGCATCAAAGCCGCGGAACTTGCGCGCGTTGGCCTTGCGGAACGCCGCGAAGATTTCCGGCTTGCCCTTGGCGGCTTCCAGTTTGGTGTTGTTCTCGCTGATCTTTACCAGCGGCTTGTTCTCGGCGACGCACTTGTTGGCGAAGGCGAGGGCGGCGGCTTTGAGTTCGCCCTCGGGGGCCAGTTCATCGACCAAGCCGAGCTTGGCGGCTTCCGGTGCTGGGACATGTCGGCCGGAGGTCATCATCTCGAGGGCGGTCTCGACCCCGACCACGCGGGGTAGGCGCTGTGTGCCGCCAGCACCGGGCAGTAGGCCCAGCGCGACTTCGGGCAAGCCTAGACGAGCGGACGGGACCGCAACGCGATAGTGGGCGCAGAGGGCGACTTCCAGACCGCCGCCCAGGGCTGTGCCATGGATTGCAGCAACCACGGGAACCCGCGAGTTCTCCATCATGTCCTGCACGTCGAACAACGAGGCCGAGGGCGTCCCGGCCGGTGCGCCGAACTCGCTGATATCGGCGCCAGCAATGAACGTGCGGCCCTCGCAGATCAGCACAATGGCCTCGGCGTCCGACGCCCCTGCGGCCTTGAACCCGTCATAGAGGCCCTGGCGCACCTTGGCGGACAGGGCATTGACCGGCGGTGAGTTGAGCGTGATCACGGCGATGTCGCCGTCGCGGGTCAGGGTGGTTACCGCATTGATTTCGGTCATCTGGTTTCCTCGATAAGTTGCCGGGCCGCGTCTTCGTAAACTCTGGCGGCCTTGAAATTCAAACGCGTGTTATAGGCCCCGCCCGAGAGGTCCAAGTCAAATGTGCCGCGGTCAGGCGCATGGGGTTGAGGGCCCGGCAACAACTTCACGGGAGGTCCACATGGCCGCGAATATGTTCTCACTCGATGGCAAGGTGGCCTTGGTCACCGGTGGCTCACGCGGCATCGGCAAGATGATCGCCAAAGGGTATCTCGAGGCCGGTGCGGCAAGGGTCTATATCTCCTCGCGAAAGGCTCCGGCCTGCATCGAAACGGCGGAAGAACTTGGGCCTCAGTGCATCGCCTTGCCGCAGGACGTATCTACCCTGGAGGGCATCAAGGCGCTGACGGCGGCCTATTTGGCCAAGGAAGACAAGCTCGACATCCTCTTGAACAACGCGGGCGCAGCCTGGGGCGCAGACTTCGATACGTTTCCCGAAAGCGGTTGGGACAAAGTGGTCGACCTGAACCTGAAGTCACCGTTCTTCCTGACCCAGGCGCTGCACGGCACGCTGAAGGCATCGGCCACCCACGAACGGCCGGCCAAGGTGATCAACATCGCCTCGATCGACGGTATCCGGCTGAACCCGCAGGAGACATATTCGTACCACGCCTCCAAGGCCGGGCTGATCTACCTGACCCGCCGGATGGCGGCGCGGCTGATCCTGGACAATATCGTAATGACCGCCATCGCGCCCGGCGCGTTCGCCTCCGAGATGAACAAAGTCGCGCGCGACGAGGGTGAGCGGATCGCCAAGGTGATCCCCTCACGCCGGATTGGTGCCGACGAGGACATGCAGGGTGTTGCGATCTATCTGGCCAGTCGGGCGGGGGATTATGTGGTGGGTGAGACGATCGCTGTGGACGGTGGGGTGGCCATGGCGAGTTTTGGGAGTTTGTAGACGGTTAGGGTCGGGGTGAGCCGTCTACGCTTGGCGCGCTAGCTTTAGCGATGCCAGCATTTCTCGACGCAGGATGGCGTTCAGGCGGCCCTGGTATCCCTTGCCCTCCGACTTGAGCCAATCCAGCACGTCGGCATCGACGCGGGCGGTGATCTGTTGCTTCACGGGCCGGTAGAACCGTCCTCGAACACCAGCAGCCCACGCCGTATCCGTCAGCTCAGGGATATCGCGTGTGTCTATCGCCTTGTCAGGCATCGCGGCCAACCGGGCAAGTTGCTTGCGCTGCGCGTCAGTCAGCGGGGGCAGCGTTTCGACCGTGTGGCTAACCGTTTTCGTTTTCATAGCGTCGCCTCTCTCGCGGCGTGGCCCGTCGCGCCGAAATGATGCGGACAATCTCCACCGGTCCGCCGTCGGCGTTCTCATCTGTGACCGTGTGCGCCACGACAAGGATCACGAAGCCCTGGACCGCGCCAACGGTCTGCCATCGTTGCTCGCCGCCCTCGATCCGGTCCTGGGTCGAAACGTGCAGCGGATCCTGAAATACCCGACAGGCATCCTCAAAACTCACACCGTCATGTTTGCGCTGATTTGAGCGGTTTTTGGCCTTATCCCATTCAAATCGGACGCGCGTCATGCCATCAGTATAATTATGATAGTGTAGTTATACAAGAAGATCTCGCCTTCCAAGACGCGACAGCGCCGCCCGGCTGCGGAACTCTAAAGTGCGAGACCGTGTCGGGTCGGCGGGTCGAAAATCGGTGCAGTCCGCGCGCGTGTCTCGTTCTTCCGAGATTTTGAGATCTCGATATTGGGATCTAATTTTCTAGATCTAACAAAATAGATCTGGACAGTTAGATCCAGTGGGCCTAACCCAGTGCTGCGGTCGAACTTCGAGCGCGGGTTTCGCGGGGTCCAAGTGAAAAAGGGCCCCACCGGCTGGCACCGGGGGACCCTCTCATCATCACTCCAAGCACGGAGCTACTCTATGTCTACCCTTATCCTCGAAGAAACGAAAGTGTCCCCCATGTCGCGACCTCCGCTGGAATTCGGGCCCGCGCCCGCGACTATCCCCGTGGTGCTCGGCCCTCAGTTGAACCGCACTCAGGTGCCGATCGTCTCAGGCTTCATGCCGGTCAGCCTCCTGATACCCAACTTCATTGTCCCGCACCGGGTGCCTTTTACTAAGGAGGGCTACCAGCGACTGCCGCAAGAAAGTCGGATCAACGAGCTGGCAAACGACCTTCGCAGTTTGCGCGTGGATCTGCCTACATCGATCCTGCTCAACGTGCGAAATCGGGAGGCGAGGCGAGCCGTGAAAAGCGGCTCCCTCGACCTGGGCTTTATCGCCGACGGCCAGCGAGGTGGTCGCTGGCCGACAAACAAGTTCTATGTCGTGGACGGCCAGCACCGGGTCTTAGCTCTACAAAAGCTGGTCAATGAGTCGGGCGGCGAGTTCTGGCGCGACTTCCAAATTCCATTTGTCTGCATGTTGGGTGCAACGGAAGAGGAAGAGATGGACCAGTTCTACACGGTGAACTCTAAGGCCAAGTCCGTGCGCACTGACCTCGCTTACGAGCTCCTGACGCAACGCGCGAACGCGGACCAGGAGGTCATGAAGAGCCTCGTGGAGCGCGGCCAAGAATGGCAGGTGAAGGCGCAGATGGTGGTTGAGAAGCTCGCTGAAGAGAGCCCCGTCTGGCGCGGCCGCATCCGTTTCGCCTCGATGGAGAAGGAGGACACGATCATGCCCTCAGCCTCCATGGTCACGTCAATAAAGCCCCTTCTCGGCTCACCCTTCTTCAAAATGGTCAGTATCGACCATCAGCTGCGTATCATTGACGCTTTCTGGCGTGGGTTACGGGAGATTTTCCAAGACGCCTTCGACAAGCCAACGGATTTCTCCCTGCAGAAGGGGGTCGGCGTCATCGTGATGCATACAGTTTTGGTCCAGGTGCTGGAAATTGTGCGCGCCCAAGGACTTTCGCCGGTCGAACCTGCGTCCTACGAAAAAGTTTTGCGTGAACCACTGGCCCAGCTTCAGGGTGAGGACGCCGAATTCAACCCAGTCGCCGGATTGGACTTCTGGCGCGTGGCGCCACGTGGCGCTGCGGGTTCCTATTCCAGCAGTGCGGGCCGCCGGGTGCTGATCGCCAAGATCATGAACCTGCTGCCCCGTCTGGATGTCGAGTAAGGAGTGCGAGTATGGGAGCACGAACACCCTGCAGCGGCAATAGCCTCACCGATGAAGATGCGGCCACAATCAAGGGCATGTTGGAACGGGGCGACCGCCAGCATGATATCGCGGCCTGGTTTGGTGTAAACGGCGGCCGTATTGCCGAGATCTCTAGCGGTGCCAAATTCAACAAGGTGCACTCCGCCGCGACGGACGGATTGCCACCGCCAGGACCCTACCCTGGCGCGAGGGTCATGGCGGCGGCGAAAGCCGCACTAGACCGCGCCTTGGCGGCTCTCGCCGAAGCCGAAACGGAAATCTGGGCTGCTTGCCACTTCCGCACCTAACGCAAGGGCCCTCGCCATTGGCGGGGGCCTCTATTCTCTGGACTCTACCGCTAGGATTCCAGTGACACGACGCCTACCTCCAATGGAACTGTTGCGTCACACCGGATACGGTTCACGCCGCGCCAACCTTTTGTAAAATAGCACTTAGTGCTACTTGATACCCATGATCAATACTGAGGAGTCTGCGCGGGTCTTCAAGACCTCCTAGTTCGCCAAAGCGGCGCGTAAAGTTCGCATCAACGATACCGAGCTTTGCGAGGCCATTGCGGAAGTGAGGCTCGGCCAAGCCGACGATCTGGGCGGAGGCGTGTTCAAGAAGCGCCTGGAGAAGAGCAGACACCGGAGCCTCATTCTCGCCAAGGGTGGCGTGCGTTGGGTTTACGAATATCTGGTCGCGAAAAAGGACCGGGACAACATCGACGAGAAGGAATTGGGGGGCTTCCGCAAGCTGGCCAAAACCTATGCGGGGTTGGACGATCAGCAGATAGAGCGACTGCTGAAGGATGGAGATTTTACGGAGGTTTGCCATGACCGCTAAGCGGAAGTTCAAGAGCGACGCTTTCGAGGCCATTCATTCGTCGGCCTCAGCGCTGTTCAAGGTGGGCGCGATCGACAAGGCGACGATGCGCGATTTCGATGAAACCTGCCTGACCGTCACACCGGCCATCGGACCGGCGGAGATCAAACAGCTTCGCGATACCCATCATGTCAGCCAGCCGGTGTTTGCCCGCTACCTCAACATCAGCGAAAGCACGGTCGAGAAGTGGGAAACCGGGGCTAAAAAGCCGAGCGGTGCCGCGCTCAAGCTACTCAGCATTGTTCAGAGGCACGGCCTTCAGATTCTGGCTTGAGCGCAATATGCCGCAGCTCTACGTCATTAGGCGTCGATATCCGCGTAGATCCGTCGACATGATAGCAAAAACCGTGAACCCCGCCGCCTGGAGTCCTTGCCGGACGCCCTTCGCCCGACCTGCTGCGACGGACGCCATGCTTCCCCCCACGGATCGACGACTGTGATCCCGCAATCGGTGGAATCGCGGCCGTTACGCGTCACCCGCCGCGCGACCGCACGATGGCGGCATCGGCCACCCACGAACGGCCGGCCAAGGTGATCAACATCGCCTCGATCGACGGTATCCGGCTGAACCCGCAGGAGACGTATTCGTACCACGCCTCCAAGGCCGGGCTGATCTACCTTACCCGACGCATGGCGGCGCGGTTGATCAGCGACAACATCGTAATGAGCGCCATCGCCCCCGGGGCCTTTGCCTCGGAGATGAACAAGGTGGCGCGGGACGAGGGCGATCGGCTCTCCAAATTGATTCCTTCGCGCCGGATCGGCACGGACGAAGACATGCAGGGCGTGGCCATCTATTTGGCCAGCCGCGCGGGCGACTATGTTGTGGGCGAGACCATCGCGGTGGACGGCGGTGTCGCTCTGGCCAGTTTCGGTGGGCTATAGCGTCCAGGGTCCAATCGCCCGCGTATCATTGGCGGGAGGGGGATTGTTGACTGGAAGGTCGACGATGGGGGCGGCCAGCGCTGCATCCGAGCCTGATCTCACCCTCTCCACCAATTCACACACGCGGACGCATCGTTTCGCCATCTTCTGCGCTATCTAGGGCGACGCCACAGCTGAGCCCGGCATCTTGACCGATCCTAAGTCTGCCCGTTCCCGAACCCTGCGCTGGATCTTGGTGATCCTGGCTGTTGGCTTGGTCGTGGTTGCGGCGCTGGGTTGGCTGAACCGTAGGATCATCGCGCGTGAGGCGTTGACCAGCTGGCTGACGTCCAGGGGTCTGATCTCCGAGGCGCGCGTTGAGGCCGTTGGCCCCACCACGTTTGCCGCGCGTCTGCGGATCGGTGATTCGAAGGCTCCAGACTTCACCAGCGAGCGAGTGGAGGTACGATACCGGCTGAAAATCAGCGGAGCGGAGATCGTTTCGGTTCGGCTGGCGAGGCCGATCCTGCGGGCCTCGTATCGCGGAGGAAAGTTTAGCGCCGGTGCGCTCGACCCTCTGATCCGGGAATTCCTCAGTCATCCACCTCCGCCCGGCGCCAAGCTGCCACGTGTGCAGGTCGATGACGGTGCGCTGTTGCTGGCAACCGACCATGGTGCCCTGCGGGTTGTCGGCGATGTCTTGTTCGACGACCAGAGGCTACAGCGGCTGAATGCGACCCTGGATCCCGTGCGTCTGAAAGGGCCGGATTTCGAGGCGGCTCTCGGACGGACCGCTTTCACGGCGACAACCCACGGCAAGCGGTTGCAGCTCGCGCTGAACGCGCCGGTCGCGGAGGGGAATGCCGCTGGCGTTGATTTCAGTGGAGCGCTGCTGACGCTGAGTGCCCAGCTCCCCTATCCCGACCTCACCGGGCGACGAATTGAGGGTGCCGTGAACGCGCGCGCAACGCTGGCGGGGCGCACGCTCTCGATGGCGGATCGCGGCTTGGTCGGCCCCAACCTGTCAACAACGTTCGCCGGCGACGCCAAAGGCGGGCTCTCCGATCTGTTGGTAGTCGGGCGCGGCGGCGTTGCCCTTAGCGCGCCGTCCGGTCAAATCGGTGGAGCAGTGTTCGGCGGGCTGCGGATCGAGGCCGGCAGCACGGATCTGATCTGGACGCGCAAGGGTGGTGATCGGCTCGCTGCGACCCTTGTCATGACCGGTGAGGCGCAACGGGCGGGCACGTCCGGTCTGAAACTGTCGGCGTTGACGGCAGCGGCAACGGGTCCTGTTGTTCTGCAGCGGACCAGCGTCACTGCGGACCTGAACGGTCGGGTCTCCGGACATGGCCAATGGTCCGCCCTTGGGCCCGCCCTCGCCGCCGATAGCGCCGACCTTGCGGCTGTGAAGCGCGCAGCCCGCAGCTTTGATTTGGCCGCTCCCGGCATCTCGATAAGGGTCGGGAATGGCGTTCGGGTTCGGCTGGCGCAGCCTGTGGTCCTGTCCTCGGCCGGCGGTGGGCGGATTGCGCTTTCGGCTAGCCGGGATGCGCCTGTGTTCGACAGCGGGGTAGGGGCCTTTCGACTAGCGGTCTCCGGCGGCGGGTTGCCGCGTGCGGCGGTCGATATCGATCGGCTCACACTGTCGCAGGATGGTGCCTCGGCGACGGGAAGCCTGCGCGCGCAGGCGTCTGTGGGCTTGGTCGAGGGGGCTGAAATTCACGCTCGCGGCAGGGTGGACGTTGCGAACGGCGGCCTCACGTTCATCGCTCAGCGGTGCGTGAGCCTGAAAGCGCGCCGCCTTGAGTTCGGGGCCAATGACATCGATGACCTGTCGGGTAGGTTCTGTCCGACCGCGATGCCACTGTTTCGCTACCGAAATGGCGACTGGCAGCTGGCCGGACGGGGCGAGGCGTTCTCGGCGGTGGCCCCGTTCGCGCAGGTTCGGGTTTCCGGCGCAGCCTCGATGGTCCGCGCGGCATCCGTTGGCGGTCGACTGAGCAGCCAAGCGCGGATCACGTCTGCGCGTGTGAATGACACAACACCAGCGGCGCGTTTCAGTCCGCTGGAACTCACGGGTGGCGTGACCTTCAACGACTTCCTCTGGAAGGCCGACCTTGCGGCCCGGCGGCCTGGCGGGACGGTCATTGGTCGGGCGAGTATCGCCCATGACACCGCCCTGGGCATCGGCCTTGCGGTTCTTGATAGCGACACGCTTACCTTTGCTGAAGGTGGGCTACAGCCGGTTCAACTCTCGCCGTTGGCCGCCGCCCTGGGCCCGCCTGTTGTGGGTTCGGTGCACTTCAAGGGTCGGTTCGACTGGGCGCGTGAGGGCGCCAGCAGCAGCGGATTGCTGAGTGTTCCCAGCCTCTCATTCCAAAGTGCGGCCGGACCGGTCGAAGGCCTAAAGGGCGAGATCGCGTTCGTAAGTTTGGCACCGCTTGTTGCTGCGCCGGGTCAGGACCTGGAAATCGCTCGGGTCTCGGCCATCGTGCCACTGACCGCTCTGCGCGCCCGCTTTGGGTTGGCCGACAACCTGCTCAAGATCGAGGGCGGGGAAGCGGATGTCGGCGGCGGACACGTCCGCGTCGAAACGCTCGAGTATCCCTTGACACCTGGGGCTCCCAGCCGGGGCGTACTGATCTTCGACGGCGTGCAATTGCATGACATCGTCGAGGCCTCGCCGTTCGGCGACAAGGTGGACCTGGACGCCAAGGTGAGCGGACGGATGGCCTTCGAGGCCAACGGCAACCGCGTACGAATCGCCGGAGGCGAGCTCAGGGCCGACCAACCAGGGCGGATCTCCATTGACCGCGCGGCGCTCACGGGGGTTCAGGCTGA
>JAYTWT010000064.1:0-26034 GCA_043743295.1 Alphaproteobacteria bacterium
GGCCAACTGGCCGGCACGCTGTCCGGCGGCTGGAAACAGCGGCTGGCGCTGGCAGCGGCGACCCTTCATGAGCCGAAGCTGCTGTTGCTGGACGAACCGACGGCGGGGGTCGATCCGAAAGCGCGGCGCACCTTCTGGGACGAGATCCACGCCCTGGCCGCCGAGGGCCTGACCGTCCTGGTCTCGACCCACTACATGGACGAGGCCGAGCGCTGCCACGAGATCGCGTATATCAGCTATGGCCGGCTGATTGCCCGCGGGACAGCCGCCGAGGTGATCGCCGCGTCCGGCCTGATCACCCTGCACGGCGAAGGCCCCGGCGCGCATAAACTGGCCCACGACCTGGCAAAGGCACCGGGCGTGGAGACCGCCGCCGCCTTCGGTGCCGCTATCCATGTCAGCGGTTCAGACCGCGCCGCGCTGGACGCGGCGATCCAACCCTACGCCCACGCCCCCTACCGCTGGACCGAAGTCGCGCCCACGCTAGAGGACGTCTTCATCCAGCTGATGGACGCCAGCACGGACAATGTGCAGTGAGGGGGCCGCCAGCACAGCGTCTCCTCGCCCCCCGCGAAGCGAGAGGGGAGAGGGTAGGGCGAGGGGCGGTTCTGACGCACCGCAAACACTCCGGGTCCAGCAGTCAGACCCGTACATTGAAGCGATACATGGCGGAACCGGGAGGTGGCGTTTCGGGTTCAGCGCCGCCCCTCACCCTACCCTCTCCCCTCGCACTTCGTGTCGGGGGCGAGGAGGACACATCGCCATGACCAGTTTCTCCATCCATCGCGTGTTGGCTGTGCTGATCAAGGAGTTCAAGCAACTCACCCGGGACCGCATCACCTACGCCATGATGCTGGCGATCCCGGTCGTGCAGCTCACCCTGTTCGGCTACGCCATCAACACCGAACCGCGACACCTGCCCACGGCTGTCCTTATGCATGAGAACAGCCGGTATGCGCGCTCGATCCTCTCGGCGCTGGACAACTCGGCCTACTTCGACCTCGTGGCCCAAGCGCGGAGCCCCGCCGAGCTGGACCGCATGGTGCGCGCCGGCGATGTCCAGTTTGCGGTGACGATCCCCGGCGACTTCAGCCGCCGTGTCGCGCGCGGCGATCATGCCCAGGTGCTGGTCGAGGCCGACGCCTCCGATCCTTCGGCCACCAGCGGCGCGGTGGCTGCGCTGGCCGCGCTACCGACACAGGCCTTGGCCCACGACCTGACCGGTGCCCTTGCCCCACGCGCCGCAGCACCCGCACCCTTCGAGGTGGTCATTCACCGTCGCTACAACCCCGAAGCCATCACCGCCTACAACATCGTGCCCGGCCTGCTAGGCATCATCCTCAGTCTGACTTTGGTGATGATGACTGCGCTCAGCGTCACCCGCGAGATTGAGCGCGGCACGATGGAGACCCTACTGTCGACGCCGCTTGAGCCCCTGGAAGTTATGATTGGAAAGCTGGCACCCTATGTGTTTGTCGGCCTCGTTCAGACCGCAATCATCCTGGTCATGGCGGCGACCTTATTCCAGGTACCGATGAGCGGCGGCTGGGCCGGTCTTTCTGTAGGCATCGCCCTGTTCATCACTGGCTCGCTGGCGCTGGGCTTCCTGATCTCCACGGTGGCCCGCTCGCAGCTCCAGGCCATGCAGATGAGTTTCTTCTACATCCTGCCGTCGATCCTTCTGTCCGGTTTCATGTTCCCGTTCCGCGGCATGCCCACCTGGGCGCAATGGATCGGAGAGGCGATCCCGGTGACCCACTTCCTACGAGTGGTGCGCGGCAGCCTGCTCAAGGGCCAAGACTTAGGGGATCAGTGGCGTGAACTGGCCGCTCTAACCGCCTTTGTCTGCGTGGTGACGGCGCTGGCCATGGCGCGGTATCGCCGGACACTAGACTAGTCCTTCCGCCTGCCCCATCACCACAGCCTGGCTGACCCTCATCGGTCCCCGCAAACCGGCTAACCCTTGAGCCGCTCCAGCAGGTGATCGCCGACCCGCATCGCGTTGGCCACCGTGGTCAGCGTCGGGTTCACGGCTGCGATGGAGGGGAAGAAGCTGGTGTCGGTGAGATAGAGATTGTCCAGCTGGTGCGCTTTGCACCAGGGGTCCAGAACCGAGCCAGCAGGATCGGCACCGAACCGAACCGTCCCAGCCTGGTGCGCGGTGCCATAGAGCGGCAGCAGGCTCTCGAACTCCACATGGTGTTGCGAGATCGGGTGGGCGTGATCGACAAAGCCATCCAGGGAGGTGTGCAGCTTTTTCACCAGCCGTTGATGGCCCTCTAGATTGTTGTAGGTGTAGTCGAGCGCGATGCCGCCCTCACGGGTCAGACGCACACGGTTGTCGGGAAGCGGCAGGTCCTCAGAGATCACCAGCATCGACAGCATCCGCTCCGCGATTCCCTCAGAGATGGCGTCCGGGATCAAGCGCGGCGGCAACCAATCGGAAATCTGCCCCTCCAGGGTCTGGCCGGACATGTACTCCAACAGCTGGATATGGCCCATCGGCAGGTCATAGCCGCCCGCCGGATCGCCCCAGTAGAAGTCGTTGACGGCCATAGTCTTGGGAAAGGTCACATCCACATGGGCCGCCGTCAGCGAGACCATGGCGGTCAGGGTGTGGAACATATAGTTGCGCCCAACCTGGCCGGATCCGTTGGCCAGGCCTTCCGGATGAGCAGGGTTTGCCGAGGCCAGCAGGACCGCCGCCGAGTTGGTCGCACCCGCCGCCAGAACGACGATATCGCCGCTCCAGCGTTCCTCACCGGTCGCCGTCCCACAGACCACCGAGGTCACCGATTTGCCCGCCGGGTCGGTCTCCAGCCGCATCACCTTCCGGCCTGTCAGAAGCGTGACATTTGGCAGCCCGAGGATGGGCTCGACGGCGATCGAGCGCGCATCCGACTTGGCCTTCAGCAAGCAAGGATAGCCACCGCAGGTCTTGCATCGGATGCAGGCCGACGAGACCGGGTTTGCCACATCCAGGTTCACACCCAGCGGCAGCGAGAAGGGCCGCCAGCCCTGCGCCTGCCAGTGGGCCCGTAGCCGCGCGATACCGGGATCGTCCGGCACAGCATCATGTGCATACGCTGGCTCATTTCCGGCTTCGGTCGGATCTTCACCGCGACGGCCATGCACACGCCAGAGCGTCTCGGCCTCAGCGTAGTAGGGCGCAAGGTCGGTCAGGCTGATCGGCCAGGCCGGTGAAATCCCGCCGGCATGCTGGACACGCTCGAAATCCCGACCCCGAAACCGCATCAGGGCCGCACCGTAGAAGCTGGTATTACCACCGACCCAGTAGTGGGTGTTGGGCACGAACGGCTTGCCGGTCTTGTCCTCCCAGGTTTCCCGGGTCCGATAGCGGTGGTGAACGAACACCTCGCGCGGGCTCCAGTTTTCGACCTCACGTGGCAAGTGCTCCCCGCGTTCGAGGATCAGCACGGAGCGACCCTGCGCGGCCAATCGCTGAGCCACCGTCCCGCCCCCTGCGCCAGAGCCGATCACCACGACATCGTAATGCGCCATGCTCAATCCTTCAGGTGATAGCGGGCTGAAGCCTGCGTCAGGATCGCGATGACCAAGGGCTGCGGCAGGTAGCGCAGCATTAAGGCGGCAATCTTGTTGTGCAGGCCCGGCACGACCACCACGTGGCCGCGATCATTTGCAGCTAGAGTTGCGGCAACCACCTGCTCGGCCGTTTGAAACAACCGACGCGGCGCTTGATCCATGATCACGCCGGTTCCATTCGCCTGCGCGAACTCGGTCTGGGTGAATCCCGGGCAGATCGCCGTCACCTTCACGCCTGTGCCCTTAAGCTCGGCGGCCAGCGCCTGACTGAACGAGATGGCGAGGCTCTTGGCACCGGGATAGAGCGTATGGCCGGCAACGCCCGGGGCAAACCCGGCCAGCGAAGCCACGTTTATGATCGCGCCGTACCCGCGCGCCACCATGCCCGGGATGACGCCATGCGCCAGCCCACAGGCGCTGACCACCAGGGTGATCAGGAACTCGCGTTGGCGGCTCCAGGGCGTGCCTGCGAAACTCTGAGCAATGGAGAATCCCGCATTGTTGACCAACACATCGACCACGCGACCCCGCCGGGCCACGGCGGCCAGGACCGTTTCACAGGCCTCAACGACTGACAGGTCCGTCGCAACCGCGAAGGCTTCAATACCAAAATGAGCGGAGAGTTCACCCGCCAGGGCCTCCAGGCGATCCGCGCGCCTTGCCACCAAAGCCAGATCGTACCCGCGCGCCGCATAGGCCTTGGCAAACGCAGCCCCGATCCCGGACGAGGCGCCGGTGATCAGGGCGAGCGGGCGTGAGGTTGAGGGCGGCACCATCGCGGTACCCTGCGCCTGACTTGTGACGCTTGAAAGGCCGGTTCGCCACCTACTCCGCGTGGGCTTCCTGGGGCGGAACGACCATCGGCGGCGCAGGTCTCAAGATCAGAATCAGCGGAATCAGCAGCGCCGTCGCCAGAGTCATCCAGGCGAAGACGTCCACATAGCCGATCATCGAAGCCTGCCGCGTGATCTCACCGTTCAGGACGCGCAATCCGTTGAAGGTGGCGGGGTCCATCAGGCTAGAAAGACCACTGCGGATCACCGGATTTGAAGGATCAATTCGGCCTGCCAGTTCACTGTGGGCCAGGGCCGCGTCGCGGATCACCATGGCCTGGACCACCGAAATCCCGACGCTGGACCCCAGACTGCGGGCCATGGTGGCCACGATAGTGCCTTCGACCCGGTGGATCGGATCTATGGTGGCATAGGCCAGGGTGCTGAGCGGGGCGAACAACAGGCCTACACCGAGCCCCTGGATCAGGCCGCTAATCACAATAGGGGTCGAGGTCATCGTGGTGTCGAACTGCGCCATCATCCAGGTCGCCAAGATGCTGACCATCAGGCCGAAGAACAGCACCATCCGCGCGCCGATCCGTGGCACTAAAACAGGAACCAGCAGGAACGAGATCAGCGATCCGACGCCCCGTGTCATGCTGGCCGTACCCGCCTGCAGAGCCGAATATCCAAGCAGGTTCTGCATGAATGACGGCAAGAGTGCCGAACTGGAAAACAACAACACGCCGACGAAGAAGCCAAAGATCGTCGTGCCAATGAAGTTGGTGTCCCGCGCCAGCGCCCGGTGGAAAAAGGGATGTTGCGCCGTGGCGGTTTGGACCACGAACACCCAAAGACCGGCGAGCCCGATAGCCGCCCAAATCCAGATCTCCTGTGAGTCCAGCCAATCCTGGCTAGGACCGCGATCCAACAGCATCTGTAGGCCGACCACGAACCCGACCAAAGACGTAAAGCCGATGAAGTCGAACGGCCTCTCGCGCCCGCCACCGTCGTGCGCCATGAAGCGCGTGACCCCCAGCGTCGCCAGAATGCCGATCGGCAAATTGATGTAGAAGACCCAACGCCAGTCCAAGTTTTCGGTGATCCATCCCCCCAGGGTTGGCCCAATAATCGGCCCCAGGATCACCGCGGAACTCCAAAGGCTCATGACCCGGGGGATCATGTGCATCGGGAATATGTCCAGCATCACCGACTGCGACAGCGGAATGAGCGACGCCCCGGCCAGCCCTTGCAGGATGCGAAACGCCACCATCTCCGGCACACTAGTGGCGATACCGCAGAGCATCGAGGCCACCGTGAAACCGACGATGGCGAACTGCAGCATCCGCTTACGGCCGATCTTCTGTGACAGCCAGCCGGAGAGCGGCGTCATCACAGCCGTCGCCAAAATGTACGACGTCAGGATCCAGGTGACCTGATCCTGCGAGGCCGACAGACTGCCCTGCATGTTTGGCAGCGCGACATTGGCGATGGTGCTGTCGAGCGTGCTCATCAGCGTCGCCAGCATCAAGGCGCCGGTGATCGGTATGCGGTTCTTGATGTCCTGAGGCGACGCCACCTTAGTCTCCGCCAGCCTTGGCCTCGCGCCAGTCCGAGGCGGAGGCCGCGAACAACTGGACCAGGTCCGACAAGCGCAGGGCCTCAGCGTCCGCCAGGGCGCGGCGGTTGCGGACCAGTTCGCGCCGGGTCTCGATCACCTTTTGCGCCGTAGCGCCCCCAAGCCTGGCAGCCTCTAGCGTGTCGTCCGCCTCACTACGGCTGGCCGCCACCGCACGCTCCAGCGCGGCGAGTTGTTGTTGGTCGGTTTGTAGCGCGGCCATAGAATCTGCGACTTGGGTGAAGGCCTCCAACACCGTCTGGCGGTATCGGGCAAGGGCAGCGCGAGCCTCGGCCTGGGCGGCACGGGTCTTGGCCTTGCGCGCGCCACCGTCAAATAGCGGCGCGGTGATCCCGCTGAACAGGGTGAAGCCGGTGGAGTCCGTGGACAACACGTTGCCAGGTGTCAGGGCCGACAGTGCGCCACGCGCGGAAAGCCGAACATCGGGATACTGGTCCGCAGTCGCGACACCGACGGCGGCCACGGCGGCGTGCAGCTGCGCCTCAGCGGCCAGGATGTCCGGACGCTTGCGCACCAGCTGGGAGGGCAGGCTTACCGGAACGTCGGTCGGCACCTTGAACTGGGCGAGATCGAAATCAG
Source organism: Alphaproteobacteria bacterium (assembly GCA_043743295.1). Classification (GTDB taxonomy): domain Bacteria; phylum Pseudomonadota; class Alphaproteobacteria; order Caulobacterales; family Caulobacteraceae; genus Phenylobacterium. The sequence continues at coordinate 6,556 of JAYTWT010000064.1, forward strand.
GCGCAGGCCATTCGGCGGGAGACCGCCCGACCAGTAGGGCCAGGCGATGGCGCGCCGCGTCGTACTGGCGCTGCAGCGGCGGCAAGGTGGCCTCGTCATCGGCCAACTGGATCTCGACGAGCGTTCGGGTGATCCGCGGAATACCGCCAATCGCCTCGGCCTTGACGGCAACCTCCATCAGGCGGCGGTCGTCGTCCAGGATCTGGTCCAGCAGCCGCATCTGGGCACGCAGGCCCGCGATGCGGATCGCCTGCAACGTCACTTGCCCGGACAGGGTCAGATAGGCCGCATCCGCCTGATACGTCGCGCGCGCGCTGAGCGCCGCCGCCTGTTCGGCGCTGCGCTTGCCGCCGCCGAACACGTCCAGGTCATAACGGACGTTTCCGCCTAGCGAATAGAGATTGAAGGTGCGGCTACCGAACCCGGAGAATCCCGACGCGTTCGGTGCGCCGGAGAACCCGAAGGCCTTCGAATTGAACTTCTGCCGCTGGGCATCACTGCTGAGGTCAGCCTGCGGACCTAGGGCCGCACGCGCCGCCTGCAGGTTGGCCTGGAAACGTTCTAGCGTGGCGCCGGCTTCGGCGACGCCTGGGCTCTCGGCCAGAGCCAGCCTCACGGTCTGATTCAGCATCTCCGAGCCGAAAGCCTGCCACCAAGGACCTGCGACACGAACGTCCGGATCGAGCCTCAGACCCCGCGCGGCAGTTTCGCCCTCCATGGCATAGGCTTTGGTCGTGGGGGCCTCGGGACGACTGAAGTTCGGACCGACCGTCGTACAGGCCGACACCGTCAACCCCGCGACCAGGATCAGCGCCGCACACTTTGGCGGCAAACAGATTTTCCGGCGGGCGCTCAAAGCCACCGCCCCTACTTGCGCTCGACGGCTGGGCGCAGATCGACCGTAACCTTGGCCGACAGCCCGGCTCGCGCGGCCCGCTCAGGCGGCGGCTGATCAAAGGCGATCCGCACCGGCAGGCGCTGGGTGACCTTCACCCAGTTGCCGGTGGCGTTCTGGGCTGGCAGGGCGGAGAAGGCCGAGCCGGTGCCGGGCGCAAAACTGGCCACGTGACCTTTGAGCGGCCCGCCGGGATTGGCGTCGATCTCGATCTCCACCGGCTGACCGATCCGCATACGGGTGACCTGGTCTTCCTTGAAATTAGCTTCAACCCAGGGCTGGCCCGACAACAGCCAGAAGGCGCTCTGCGAGGCGTTGAGATACGCGCCCACCGGCAGCTGGTCGACACGTGCGACCACACCGTCTGCGGGCGCGACGACGGTGGCGTAGCCGGCGTTCAGCTTGGCGCGCTGCAGTTGAGCCCGCGCTTGCATGACCGCGGGTGCGTTGTCCCGAACGCTAGGGTTACCGCCCAGCGCGGCCAGGGCCAGGCCCGCCTGTTGCTGGGCAACCGCCAACTGTTCGCGCGCTTGGCTGGCGACATGGACGGCCTGATCCACCGACTGTCCTGACGTCGCGCCCGCACCGTTCAGCTTGCGCTGTCGATCTACCTCGCGAACGGCGAAACTCAGGTTCTCGCGCGCCATCGCGACATTGGCGCTCTCGCGTTGATAGGCCACACGCTGTTGGTCGACCGCCAGCAGGGCGCTGGCGACCTGCGCCTCGGCGATGGCGACGCTGGCCTGAATATCCCGCTGATCCAGCCGGAACAGCACCTGATCGCGCTTCACGACCTGATTTTCTTTGACCAGAATCTCGACCACCCGCCCGCTGATCGACGGCGCAACCGGCGTCTTGGCGACCTGGACATAGGCGTTGTCGGTGGTCTCGGCGCGCCCACTGGTCAGGACAAAGTAGGCCAGAATGCCTAGGATGACGAGCGGGCCGCCGATCATCAGCACCCATCGGCCCGGCCCCGGTCGCCGGTCAGCCTGCGCCGAATTGGTCTGGTTCTGGTCGCTCAAACTCAATTCCCCTCTGAACCCCTCATGTCGCCGAACGCTGTACGTTCGATCCCGGGCGCTCACCCCATTTGACGTCACACCTATGCGCTGGCCCAAGGTCTTGCAATCGCGATGGCGGCACCAACTAGATTGACCTCGCAGGATCGTCGGGGTCACCGTGGCACAGACATGGAGGACGCGATGTATCCAGACGCTCTCGCCTCTGAGCTAAAGCGCCTGTTAGCCAACAGCCACGCGCCCTACTCCGGCGTCAGGGTCAGCGCCGCCGTCGAAGCCCTGGACGGTGCCCTCTACTTTGGCGTCAACGTCGAGAACGCCGCCTATCCGCAAGGGCTATGCGCCGAGGCCAGCGCGATCTCGGCGGCCGTGACCCACGGCGTGAGGTCGATCCGGCGGGTCTTCGTAGCCTCATCTCTCCCCGGCCTGATCTGGCCGTGCGGCGGCTGTCGTCAGAAGATCTGGGAGTTCTCCGCCCCAGGCTGCGAGGTGGTGAGCGTCGGCGCAGATGGCACATCAGACGTGCACGCAATTGAGGCGCTGCTACCACTGGGCTTCCGACTGTGACGTCGTAGCGAGTTGATCATAATACCAGCTATTGGTATAAGGGCATCATGAAGAACACGTCATTCAGCCTTGGGGATCACTTTTCGTCTTTCGTGGACGATGAGATTTCCACGGGCCGGTACGCTTCGGCGAGTGAGGTCGTTCGGGCTGGTCTGCGAATGTTGGAAGAACGCGAGGCGCACCTAGCTCACCTGCGGGCCGCCTTGATCGAAGGAGAAGAGAGCGGAATCGCTACAGACTTCGATTTCAGCACCTTTCTGACCTCGATGCGCACGCGATCTTGAGCGGGTACGTCGTCTCGAAGGCGGCGGTGGCAGACTTGGCTTCCATCTGGCGCAGAGGGGAAGACCGGTGGGGCTCTGACCAGGCCGATAGTTATATCGGCGGAGTTCAACGCGCGATTGGAATTATCGCGGCTGACCCGCGTCGAGGTCGGCCCTGCGATGACCTTCGCCTCGGCTACAGGAAGTTTGCCGTCGGCACGCATATGCTTTTCTTCCGCATCCGCAGCGACGGGATAGAGATCGTGCGGGTGCTGCACCAACGTATGGACTTCAGTCGATATCTCTGACGTTCACAATCGGTGCCACTTGCCCGACTCTGCGCGCCATCCCACCTTGCCGTTATGAGCCATCGCCCCTCTGGCGCGGCACCCCCCAGACTGGTGGCGGTGCTGGGTCCGACCAATACCGGCAAGACCCATCTCGCGGTTGAGCGGATGCTGGGCCACGCCTCGGGCATGATCGGCCTGCCGCTGCGACTGCTGGCACGAGAGATCTACGACCGCATCGTCCGCGTCCGAGGTGCCCGATCCGTCGCCCTGATCACCGGCGAGGAGAAAATCGTTCCGCCCCGTGCGACCTATTTCGTCTGCACGGTTGAGGCTATGCCGCTCTCCATCGAGGTCGAGTTCCTGGCGGTCGATGAAATCCAGCTCTGCGCCGATCCGGAGCGCGGCCACGTGTTCACCCACCGCCTGCTACATGCCCGGGGCAAGGCCGAGACCATGCTGTTGGGTGCCGGGACCATGGCGTCCCTGGTGCGCCGCCTGCTGCCGCACGCCGAGATCGTCACCCGAGAGCGGTTCAGCACCCTCACCTATTCCGGGCCTAAGAAACTGACCCGCCTGCCGCGGCGAACGGCCGTTGTCGCCTTCTCAGCCGACCAGGTCTACGCTATCGCCGAACTGATCCGCCGCCAGCGCGGCGGCGCGGCGGTGGTCATGGGATCGTTAAGCCCCCGCACCCGCAACGCCCAGGTCGCGCTCTACCAGTCCGGCGAGGTGGACTTCCTGGTGGCCACCGATGCCATCGGCATGGGCCTGAACATGGACGTCGACCATGTAGCGTTCGCGGGCCTGCGCAAGTTCGACGGCAAGCGCACCCGCTACCTTCATCCTCAGGAGATCGGCCAGATCGCCGGTCGCGCCGGCCGCTACCAGACCAACGGCACCTTCGGCGTCACCGGCGAGGCCGACGAGATGGACGCCGATCTGGTTGAGGCGGTCGAGAACCACACCTTCCAGTCGGTCAGCGGTGCCGAGTGGCGCAACGCCAAGCTCGATTTTGCGTCGCTCCCTACGCTGCTCAAATCGCTGGCCCAGCCGCCGGGACGCGAGGGGCTGAGCCTGTCCGAGGAGGCGCTCGACGAAAAGACCCTCAAGGCCTTGGCTGGGGACGAGGACATCGCCCGCCGCGCCCGCGACAAGACCAATCTCACCCAGCTTTGGGAGGTCTGTCAGACGCCCGACTTCCGCAAGTTGGCGCTGGACGAGCACATCGGCCTCGTGCGCAGTTTCTTCCTGCAACTGACCTCCGGGCGTCGCAGGATCGCCGACGACTGGATCGATCAGCAGTACCGCAACCTGGACCACAATGACGGCGAGATCGACACCTTAGCGGCCCGCCTCGCCTCGGTGCGCACCTTGGCCTATGTGGCCAACCGACCGGACTGGCTGATCGACCCTGCGGCCTGGCAGGCCAAGACCCGCCTGCTGGAGGATCGCCTCTCAGACACCCTGCACGAAAAGCTGATGGCCCGGTTCGTCGACCGTCGAACCAGCGCGCTGATGCGCGGCCTGCGGGTCCGCGAGGACATGCTGGCGGGTGTCTCCGACGATGGCGCGGTGACAGTCGAGGGCCACTATGTGGGGCGCTTGGCGGGGGTCGCTTTCGAACCAGCAAAAGGGGCGACGATCCTGGAGGAAAAGGCGCTGCGGGCCGCCGCCTTGCACGCGGTCGGGCCTGAGATCGCCCGACGTCTGGGCCGGATGGCGGCCGAGGCGGACGAGGCCTTCGCCTTGACCCCGGACGGCACTGTGCTCTGGCGCGGTGAACTGGTCGGCGTCCTGACCGGCGGCGAGGCCTTCCACCCGCGCGTGCGCCTGCTGGGAGACTTAGGGCCCGATGCCGCACGCCAGCGCGCCAGCCAGCGGCTGGAAGCCTTTGTCGCCGCCGAGGGTGGTCGCAGACTATCCAGCCTGCGTCGACTGGAGGCCGCCATCTCCGAGGGCAAGATCAAGGGTCTGGCGCGCGGACTGGCCTACCGTTTGGTCGAGGCCGGCGGCGTCATGGACCGTGCTCAGGTGCGCAATGACGTCCGCGCGCTCAGCCAGGTCGAGCGTCGCACCCTCCGGGGCCTTGGCGTGAAACTGGGCGCCTTTTCCGTCTACATACCCAGCCTATTGAGCCCCGAGGCCCGCGCGCTGACAGAGGCCCTGGCCGCGCGCGAAACTGGCGGCTGGCGGCCAAGGGCAGATCAGCCCACGCGTCTGCCGAACCCCGCGCCTTCCGCGCGAAGCTTGTCGGCTTTCGGGCTGCGGGCGGTGCGCGGCTGGGCCGTACCGGTAGACCAGTTGGAACGTTTGGACGAGGTCCTGCGCAGCGGTACCAAACAGGGCGGCGGCGTTGTCCTATCAGACGCGGCGCGCGAGGCCCTCGGCTGGAACGAAGAGCAGACGCGCGAGATCCTCAAGGGCTTAGGTTTCGTCGCGATCAAGCGGCCCGGTGAACCCGTGGCCTGGCGTCGCCGCGCCGAGCGCGAGTTCGCGGTCGAGCACCGACCCATCCTTGTGCCGAACTCCCCCTTCGCTGCCCTGGCGGCCCTCAAGGGCGAGGCACCGCCTGCCCGCCGCCCACGTCGCCGTCGCCGGGCCGCGAAGGCGTGAGCGAGGTGGACGCCTGTCGGGCCGACGTCTGGCTCTGGCGCGCTCGGTTCTTCAAGACCCGCGTCCTGGCGCAGACGTTCGTCGAGAAGGGCCGCATCCGCCTGACCCGAACCGGCCAGGAACACCGCCTGGACAAGCCTGCTCGACCCATCAAGGTCGGTGACCGCTTAGTGTTCGTCATCGGCGGTCGCCTGATCGCCATCGTCGTGGAAGGCCTAGGCGATAGGCGGGGTCCGGCGGAGGAGGCGCGTGCGCTCTACTCGACAATGGAGGCCAGCTAAGTCCGCGCCCTATCCGCGCTTGCAGAATTCCTGCGCCGTCCGCGCATTGACAACCGACCGCCGCGCCGCGACAAACCCGCGCCCCACTGAAGGGCGGAGCTCCACCTCTTCCGATGACCTACATCGTCACAGACGCCTGCATTAAATGTAAGTTCATGGACTGCGTCGAGGTGTGTCCGGTCGACTGCTTCTATGAAGGCGAGAACTTCCTGGCGATCAGTCCGGAAGAGTGCATCGATTGCGGCGTCTGCGAGCCCGAGTGCCCCGTCGACGCGATCAAGCCCGATACCGAGGACGATCCGGACGGCAAATGGCTGCGGATCAACTCGGACTACGCCAAGATCTGGCCCAACATCACCGTCAAGGGCGAGCCGCCCGCCGATGCCGAGGCCTTCGAGCGCGAAGAGGGCAAGTTCGAGAAGTACTTCTCCGAGAAACCAGGCCGCGGCTCCTAAGCTTCCAGGACGTTTGCGTCACGCCAGGGCGCAAGCCTTTCAATCCGCTTGTTTTTGTGTTAACGTTGTAAATGACAAGACACCGTGGGCGCGCCCCTAGTCGGTCGTACGAAACGGGAATCGCCAGTCGGCCTCGTCGCCGACGCGGGCAAAGGGTGTCTTTAGAGGTCAGCTTCCGGACAGAGTGACGAGGCCGCCGCGGATTACTTCGCGGATGGGATGCTTTTGTCGCTTCGTATGGGGGGCTTGCATGGATCGCGCTGCAGCGACGCAGCCAGTTTTTATGAGGTATTTCTGATGAGCAAGAGCGTTCACGAATTCACCGTCGGCGATCATGTCGTCTATCCGGCCCACGGCGTAGGCCAGGTGCAGGGCGTGGAAGTCCAGCACATCGCCGGCATGGAACTCGAAGTCTATGTGATCACCTTTGACCATGAGAAAATGACCCTGCGCGTTCCGACCGCCAAGGCGAAGACGGCGGGCCTGCGCTCGCTGGCCGAGACCGGCGTGGTCTCCAAGGCGCTGACGACCTTGAAGGGCCGCGCCCGCGTGAAGCGCACCATGTGGTCGCGCCGCGCCCAGGAGTACGAGGCCAAGATCAACTCCGGCGACCTGATCTCCATCGCCGAGGTGGTACGCGATCTGCACCGCGCCGATAACCAGCCGGAACAGTCCTATTCGGAGCGCCAGCTGTATGAGAGCGCTCTGGACCGGATGGCCCGCGAAGTCGCCGCGATCGAGCGCATTGATCGCGATGCCGCCGTCGCCATGCTCAACAAGTCGCTTCTGAAGGCTCCGCCCGCTGCTGCAGCGGCGGAAGCCGAAGCGGCCTAACGTCTAGTACCAGCCGCCCAAGATCTAGACTCGTCCTACCTCCCCCGGCGCGAAGCGGTGGCGGGAGGGGGACCGAACGCCGAGGACCGCGAGGTCCGAAGAGCGGTTGGTGGAGGGGGAAAGCGGCCTCTGCTGAGCCTGCGGTTTGCCCCCTCCACCCCGCCCTCTGCGCCTGACCTTGCGGTCAGGCTCGGGGCGCGGTCCCCCTCCCGCCGCTTCGCGGGTGAGGTAAGGAAGAGGTCAGCCTCCAGGGCGGTTGGTATAACCCCACCCTCTATGGCAACGCCGGGCCTCACCGCCGGGCGTTTTGATTTGGGCATTTTCGTTTGGGCGCGCCCGCCTCATGCGCTACGACCCGACCCGCGTGGCCCGGTAGCTCAGCAGGATAGAGCAGAGCTTTCCTAAAGCTAAGGTCGGGGGTTCGAGTCCCTCCCGGGCCGCCACGCGAGTCGCCGCTGCCACGTGTTCAGCTCACATCAGGCGGGCCGTCCTCGTAAGTCGGGATGTTTCCTGGCGCAGTCACAAATGGATGGCCGGTAGCCGTGAAGGTCATGCGGTGTGGCCCTGGTAACGTTGGATCGGCGAAGCAGCCCCCGGCGACGCCCAGGATATCCTCATCCGCGTCATCGAACGCCCACCAAAGGCTCGACTCGCAGCGCGGGCAGAACCGAAAGACCGCGTCGCCCCGGCGAAATTCCGAAGGCTGGCCAGCCCTAGCGGTCACCTGCGCCGGACGGAAATAGGCGGTCACGCCGAAGAAGCTCCCCGTCCGCCGCTGGCAGCGGGTGCAGCAGCACGCGGACACCAGTACCGGATCACCCTCCATCGTGATCGTTAGGTCACCGCAGGTGCAGGCCGCTTTGCGCCCAGCCATGGCCCCCCCTCAGCTCCGCGCCGCCACCATGTCCTTGTTCAGCGTCCGCGCCGCTAGCAGGTAGAAGGCCGCCGCCGGGATGAACACCATCGTCACCGCCACCAGCGACTGACGCAGACCCTCGCCATAGGCCGCGCGGCAGATCAGCTGTTGCGCCTCCGGTAAGGCCGACAAATCCTTGGCCCGACAGATCGCCGTGGTCAGGCCTGTCCCCGCGCCTTGGGCTTGCAGTTGCAGGTTCATGAACACGTCCGACAGGATGCCCACCACCTGCGGCCCGATGCCGTTGCCGATCAGCGCCACCAGCACCAAAAGGATCGCAATCGCCGACGCTCGGCAGCGCGACGACACCACGCCCTGCCCGATGGTGTATTGCGCGCCCAGGTACGCATAGTGGAACATTGCACCTAGCCCCCAGGCGATCAGTGAGGGCCAGTGGCCGACCACATGCTTGGCGCCGTTTGCCGCCGTGGCCACACTGGCGTGGTCCATCTGGTAAAATCCAGTGATGTAGAAGGGCACCGCCAGCAACAGGCCAATGGCCGGGATCACCGCCACCGCCGTGCTAAACCGCGCCGACAGTCGCGCCGTCAGCCACCCCCCCAAAAAGGTCCCCAGCGCTGAGATCAACGCCAACGGCACCCCGAATGTCAGCGCGAATTCGCCCGGTCCGATGCCCGCGACCCGCTGCGCCATCGGGGCTTGAAAGCCGAACAATCCATAGCCGACGAAGGCCACCAGCGACGCGCCCATGGCCATGGTCCAGAACGTGGGTTTGCCCGCCAACTGGCGCAGCGTCTCGCCGATGCTGGCCTTTCCGATCTGCGCCGTACCCGGCGGGTCGGAATAGCCGCGCGGCGGTTCCTTTACGGTCAGGAACACAGTCAGGGCGACCAGCAGTCCAGGAATGCCCAGACCGATGAAGGCGAAACGCCAGCCGAACGATCCCGTCCATCCCATCTGGGCCGGCAGCCCCTCTAGACCCAGCGGGGCCAGCATGCTCAAGACCGCCTCGTTCGTCAGACCCCCGATGGGCCCACCGAACCCATAGGCGAACGCGCCGCCGATGGTCACGCCCATGCCAAACACACCCAGCGCCCCGGCCCGGCTGCGCGGTTTGAAATAGTCACCGATCAGCGACGTGGATGGCGGCGTGCCGCCCGCCTCCCCGATGGCCACGCCAACCCGGCACAGCAGCAGGAACATGAACCCAGACGCAAAACCACACAGCGCCGTCATTAGCGACCAGATCGCGATGCAGAGCGAGATGATCGCGACCCGATTGAACCGGTCGGCCGCCATGGCAATCGGCACGCCCATGAAGGCATAGAACAGCGCGAACGGTGGGCCCGTGAGAAAGCCGTACTGGGTATCGGACAATCCGAACTGGTCGATGATCGGCTGCGAGACGACGCCGAGTAGATTCCGGTCGATGAAGTTCAGCGTGTAGACCGCCGTCAGCATGAAGAGCACGTAGGACCGGTACCTCGGCGTCCCGAAATCCACGCCCCCGGCCGGAGCCTCACCCGCCGGAATTGCGACTGTCGCCAAGGTCTTCTCCCAGGTTTTACGACCCATCGTCCGGTCGCTCGTTGACAGCGAACTTAGAGGCAAGCCTGCCCGGTACAAGCCTCAAAGCCCGCGCCGAAAGATTGCCATTTGCGTTGGTGAGGGTGGTGCGAGTATTTCGGTGACAGTGCATTTAATTCGACGGTGACCTCTGAAATGCCTCGGCTTGCGGCGAACTGAATGCACTGTCACCGAAATGACTCACCCTAGGCTCGGGTGGGCCCACCTCAATTGCGCGATGTCCCCACCTACCAGCTAGAACCGCCAGGATGCAGTGCCGCAAACCTCGCGGCGATCAGTCGCTGGCCGTCGGCGTCGGGGTGCAGCCCATCGTGGAGCATAGCAGCGTCGGCTGCGCCGAAGATGTCGAGCCCCGAGCAATATCGAAGCCTGGCGTCGCTGCGACGAACAACGATGCTGGCGAGCAGATCACGGACCCGCACCAGCGTCAGCGCGCCGGCGGCCAGATCTGCCGGCCGCGGCGGATGGCTGAAATGCAGGCGGCCTTCCTGCGCACCGCGGATCGTTGGCCCCGGCGCGGTTTCGGCAAGGCCGCAGTAGATCGGCGAAATGATCAGGATCGGTACGTCGGGCTGGCGGTCGCGAATGGTATCGAGAAAGCCATGGACCGCCGCGACAAAGGTCCGCTCACGCATTGAATCATGGTTGACGATGTTGATCCCGATTTTCAGGCTGATGCGGTCGGCCGGGATGGCGGCGATCGTGCGTGCGACAAGGCTGTCGAGCAGGCACTGGCCGGCAAAACCCAGCGAGGTCAGCTCGACACCGGCAGCGCGCGCCGCCAGCGCAGGCCAGGTGTCGGACGGGCCGGCGGCGTCCATGGCGTGGCTGATCGAGCTGCCATAATGAATCCAGTGGGGACCGTTCGGTGCGGCGGTTAGACTGGCACTGGCATCGATGGAGAGGCTGCAGACTTCGACCTGCGCAGATTGTGGCAACCACAATGCCACTGTCTTGTCACCCGGTGGCAGGTTGTCGAACAGCAACCGGCAGGACTTGCCAGCTTCAAAGCTGACCGTCGGCTGCGGACCGACGACAAGCGTGGCACCGACCTCGTCGAACAGCCGCGCATACAGCTGCCCGTCGATGACAAGGTCAAAGGCAACCGGACGGCGCGGTGTGCCAGCCATCTGGAAGCCGATCGTTTCGGCCTCGATGCAAAGCCGCTGCGTGTCGCTATGCAAGACCAGTCGGACGCCCGACGGCATCGCCGCCATAAGTTGCAGCGACGGGTCGGGCATTTGCGCATCGGCCCAGCTCGGCAGGCGATGCGGCTTGATGCCGATCGCCGTGCGCCGCAATTCGACGGCACCGCGAAACCCAAGCGCCGGATCGTCAAGAGCAACGCTGCGCCAGGTCATGCCGCCAGTTGGCGCAGCACAGGTAGCCAGGGACCAAGGCCGCGGGTGAGGCGGCCGACCACCTTTGCTGCTTCATCGGCGCGGCGCAGGGAAACCGCATCCCGCCACCATGGCCGGGCGGTGAAGGCCGCGACTTCGGCGGGGCTCATGTCGCCGCCCTGCAGCTTCAACGTCGCGATGCTGCCCGGCGATAGCAAGGCGCGATAGTCCGGATCGGTGGTGACAAGGTAGCGTTTGGCCGCGACATGCAGCCCGACAATGGCGGCGATGCGCGCGCCGAACATTCCCGCGAGCAGCGCCGCGCCATCCTCGGCATGAGTTTCGGCTGAGGTAAGCTGGTGCCCGATATCGTGCACTAGTCCGGCAATGGCCAGCTCCGCGTCGTCCGGCGCGGCGATGGCGAGGGTTTCGGCGCATTGCAGGCCGTGATCGAGCTCGGACAGGCCGGCAACCTCAACAGATGGCTGGTCGGACCACGCCTCGAGATGGGCGATCAGGGTTTCGACCGAGCTGAAGGCTTCAGGCGGCATCGTTGGCTCCCCAATTGGCTGGCATCGGCGGCCAACGGCCAATGCCGCCTGCTTCGATCAGCATGCCGGTCATCATACGGTCTGCATGACAAGCGCGCCAGCCGAGCATGGCTTGCGCAGCCGCGAGCAGCCGCTCCGAGTCGGTGGTCTGCGTCTGCCAATTGGCGTCAGCGGCAAGATCAAACGCCACCGCGTCGCCATTGCCGAATTGGACATAGCCGATGCTGTCGTCTCGGTGGATCGTCATCGTCCTGTGTTCGAGCCGGCGGTCCCAGGGCCATGGGTGGGGTCCGGCGGGGATATGGGTGTTGCGCCAGTCCCATTCCCAATGCGCCGCTTTGCGCCAGTGCGGCGGCGCGCGGCCTTCGAGGAACGGTGTCAGCGGCAGACCGTCGCACTGCAGCGGCACATCGATCCCCATCGCCTCGGCGAGCGTCGGGAAGACATCGACGGCTTCGGTGAAGTCGTTGACCACGCTGCCGTGGGCGGCGGGCTGGCGCGGGTCGCGGACAATGGCGGGGATATGGTAGCTCGCCTCAAACCAGGCACACTTCTGCATAAGACCATGGTCGCCGAGGTTCTCACCATGATCCGATGTGACGATGATAAAGGTGTCGTCCCATTGACCGCTCTCGGCGAGCGCGCGCCAGACCCGCGCCAGCTGCGCATCGACTTCGCTGATCATGCCGAAATACTGCGCCTGGATCAGCGCCATCGCGGCGGGGTCATGCGGCGCAGCCAGCCCATCAACGTGCAGGAGTCGCGCGTGGAAAGGGTGGCAATCGGCGGCAGGTGGCAGTGGCGCAGCGCAATCGGCAGGATCATAGGCGCGAGCATAGTCGCCGGCTGCGGCAAAGGGCTCGTGCGGGCGAAGGTGGCTGAGATGGGCAAACCACGGCCCTGACTGTTGCGGTAGCCAATCGAGGAAGCAGTCGGTCAACCATGCCGTCATACTGTGCTCGGCAGGACGATCGGGTTCGCTACCGGCGGCTTCGCGCCAGTCGTCGGTTACAACATGGCCCTTGGCACGCAGAAAGGCCAACCATGCGGTCGGATGGCCAGGGCTTGAGAACTGGCCAAGGCCGAAGCCGGGCAAAACGCCTTCATAGCTTTCAAGCCGGGGGTCGTCAGGGCCGGTGGTGACACGCGGATCGACACTTTGGTCGGTATAGCCGAACAACATCGGATCATAGCCGGCGCGGTAGGCGGCACGCGCGACGTTATCAAAGCGGTCGTCGAGCGGCGTACCATTGGCGACGACGCGATTATTCATCTGATAGGTGCCGGTATAGAGGCAAGCCCGGCCGGGACTACAGGGCGCGGCATTGCTGTAGTGACGCGCAAAGCGGACGCCTTCAGCGGCCAATCGATCAAGTGCCGGGGTGCGCACCAACGGGTGCCCAGCGGCCGACAGGCAATCGCCGCGAAACTGGTCAAGCGTAATGAGAAGAATGTTCATTGGCCTCAGGACTACCTTGGATCAGCGCTGTGTCAGAAATGTGAAAATCGATGCAGGCAACGGCTATGCGCCGTAGCCGACAAGCACCTTCGTAAATCACGGTGACGGCATATCAATTCCGATGTTAAGGCTGAAACCGCCCCGCCGCCCGATCCTCCAGCACGAACCGCGAGCCTTTTGCCGCGATCATGACGGTGGGCGTATTGGTATTCCCCGACGTGATCGTCGGCATCACCGAGGCGTCGATCACGCGCAGGCCCTCCAGGCCGATCACCCGCAGCCGTGCGTCGACCACCGCCAGGGGGTCCGAGACCAACCCCATCTTGGCCGTACCGACCGGGTGGAAGATGGTTGTGCCGATGTCACCGGCAGCCCTGGCCAGCGACGCGGCATCATCCTCCACGCCCGGACCCGGCAGATGTTCCTGCGGCGAGAACGCGGCCAGCGCGGGCTGGGCCATCAGCCTGCGGGTCACCCGGATGGCGTCGGCGGCGACTTGCCGGTCGGCATCCGTGGCCAGGTAGTTCGGTGCGATGATCGGCACAGCGTTCGGATCGGTCGCATCGATCCGAACGGTACCCCGCGAGGTCGGACGCAAGTTACACGCCGCCACCGTGATGGCCGGAAACCGATGCAGCGGCTCGCCAAACCGGTCCAGCGACAGCGGCTGGACATGGAACTGGATATTGGCCCGCTCATGGTCCGGCGAAGAGCTGGTGAACAGGCCCAACTGCGACGGCGCCATGGTCAGCGGCCCGCGTTGGAACAGCGCATATTCCGCGCCCATCAGCATGCGGCGCGGCAGGTTGTGATAGGTCTCGTTCAGCGTCTTGACGCCCTGGACGCGGTAGATCGCCCGTTGCTGCAGGTGATCCTGCAGGTTGGCACCGACCCCCGGCTTATCCAGCACGACCGGCACGCCAATATCGCGCAGCACCCCTCCCGGCCCAACGCCGGAGCGTTGCAGAATCTGGGTCGAGCCGACGGAAACTGCACAGAGGATGACCTCGCCCCGCGCGGTCGCCTGGACCATCTTCCCGTGCTGGCGATAGTGAACCCCCGTGGCGCGCAGCCCCTCGAACTCCACCCGGTCGACCAGGACCTTGGTCTCCAGATTCAGGTTGGGCCGCCTCAGCGCCGGTTTCAGAAACCCTCGCGCCGCCGACCATCGAAACCCGCGTTTCTGGTTCACATGGAAATAGCCGACCCCGGTGTTGTCGCCGGTGTTGAAGTCCAGCCTCGGCGGCACACCCATCTGGCGCGCCGCCTCGGCAACCGCATCCAGTACCTTCCACTGCACCCGCGGCGCTTCGACCCGCCACTCACCGCCGACGCCGTGGTGCTCGCTTTCGCCCAGGAAGTGGTCGTCTAGACCCCGGAAGACCGGCAACACATCGTCCCAACCCCAGCCGGTCAGGCCTAACTGGCGCCAATGATCATAGTCCGCCGCCTGGCCGCGCATCGAGATCATCGCGTTGATCGCTGACGAGCCGCCGACCACCTTGCCGCGCGGATAGTTCAGCCGCCGTCCGTTCAATCCGGGCTCAGGCTCGGTCTGGAACATCCAGTCGGAGCGGGGGTTGCCGATGGCGAACAGATAGCCGACCGGAATGTGCAGCCAGATCCAGTTGTCCTGACCGCCGGCCTCCAGCAACAGCACCGTGTTCGACGGGTCGGCCGACAGCCGGTTGGCCACCACACAGCCCGCAGACCCGGCTCCGACCACGATGTAGTCGAAGATGTTTTCAGCCGTCGGTGGGGTCGGACTCATCGCGTGATCATGGCGGCAAACACCCCGTAAACACACCCTCGACCTCCCTAGGGGCAGATGGGTCATTGCTCTTAAGCGGCACCAACCCTTAGAAATCCTGCCCATAGTCTCGGAGGCCATCCATGGCACGCATGAAGTTCGGCGCCTTCCTCGCCCCGCATCACCCCATCGGCGAACACCCGGCGCTGCAGATGCGTAACGACATCAAGTTCGCCGCCCACCTGGACGCCCTGGGCTATGACGAGTTTTGGATGGGTGAGCATCACTCCACCGGCTGGGAAATGATCGCCTCGCCGGAAATGTTCCTGGCCGCGGTCGGTGAGCGTACGCACAACATCAAGCTCGGAACCGGCGTGGTCTCCCTACCCTACCATCACCCCTTCAATGTCGCGCAGCGGATCGTCCAGCTGGACCACATGACCCGTGGCCGGGTGATCTTCGGCACCGGCCCCGGTGCCCTGCCGTCGGACGCCCACATGCTGGGCATCGATCCGATGACCCAACGCGACCGCCAGGATGAGGCCATTGGCGTGATCCGCCGCCTGTTCGCCGGCGAGCGCGTAACCCACACCAGCGACTGGTTCACCCTTCATGACGCTAAACTCCAGCTAATGCCGCTGCAGGAGGACCTGCCGATGGTGACGGCCTCGTCGATCAGTCCCTCGGGCATGACCCTGGCGGGCAAATACGGCATGGGCGTGCTGTCCATCGGATCAAACTCGGACGCCGGGCTCGCCGCGCTGCCAACCCAGTGGGGCTTCGCCGAACAGGCGGCGGCCAAGCACGGCCAGAGCGTGGATCGCAAGAACTGGCGGGTGCTGATGTCCTGGCACATCGCCGAGACCCGCGAGGAAGCCCGCGCCCAGGCCGGCCAGGGCCTGATGCATTGGCACAACGAGTATACCGTCGGCACGCTGATGCGGCCCGGCGCTCTGCCGTTCGCCACGCCGGATCAAGCTGTGGACGAGACGGCCTTCGTCGATGGGGCCGCCTCGGTGATCGGTACGCCCGATGACCTGATCGCCGCCATCCGCAAGCTCTCCGCGTCGGCGGGTGGGTTCGGGACGGTGCTGGGTTTCGCCCACGATTGGGCTAACCGCGAGAATACCCTGAAGAGCTGGGACTTGGTCGCCCGCTATGTGATCCCCGAGATCCACGGCTTGCTCGACGGCTATCGCGCCTCACGCCAGTACGTTGTTGAAAACCGCGGATCCTTCGAGCGCGCCGGTCAGGCCGTTCTGGCCAAGATCATGTCGCACGAAGGCGCGGCAGCGGCCCTCAAAGAGGGCATGCAGGCCGGTGCCGCGATGCGCTCGCCCAACGCGCCAGACTTGAACAAGGCGGCCGCAGAGGTGAAGTAGCCGCCAACCTCTCTCTCCCTCTCAATCACAAAACTTGGAAACGCCCCCATGAAGACCCGCATCACCGAACTGTTCGGCATTCAGCATCCCATCGTTCAAGGCGGCATGCACTTTGTCGGCCTGGCCGAGATGGCCGCCGCCGTCTCCAATGCAGGCGGCCTCGGCATCATCACCGGCCTGACCCAGCGCACGCCCGAGCTGCTGGCCGCCGAGATCGCAAAGTGCAAGACCATGACCGACAAGCCGTTCGGCGTGAACCTGACCTTCCTGCCCTCGGTGACTCCGCCCGACTATCCCGGCTATGTGAAGGCGATCATCGACAGTGGCGTGAAGGCGGTCGAGACGGCCGGCAACAACCCCGCCAAATGGCTACCGATGCTGAAGGAAGCCAACATCAAGGTGATCCACAAATGCACCTCGGTGCGCCACTCGCTGAAGGCCGAAAGCATTGGCTGCGATGCGGTCAGCGTCGATGGCTTTGAGTGCGGCGGTCACCCCGGTGAAGACGACGTCCCCAACTTCATTCTGCTGCCTCGCGCGGCAGAGGAACTGAAGATCCCGTTTGTCGCGTCCGGCGGCGTCGCCAACGGCAAGCAGTTGGTCGCGGCCCTGGCTATGGGTGCCGACGGCATCAACATGGGCACCCGCTTCATGGCCACCAAGGAAGCCCCAATCCACCAGAACGTGAAGGACGCCATCGTCGCGGCCACCGAACTGGACACCCGACTGGTCATGCGGCCCCTGCGCAACACCGAGCGCGTCCTGACCAACAGCGCCGTCGAGCGTCTGCTGGTGAAGGAGAAGGAGCTGGGCGCCAATATGAAGTTCGAGGACATCATCGCCGAGGTCGCGGGCGTCTATCCCAAGGTGATGCAGGATGGCGACATGGACGCTGGGGCGTGGTCCTGCGGCATGGTGGTGGGCCTGATCCATGACATCCCCACCTGCCAGGAGCTGATCGACGGCATCATGGCCGAGGCCGACGCGATCATCCGCAAGCGCTTGGCGGCGTTCGTCTAAACCTCCCTAACCGCGCCTGCTCACCCAATCGGTGAGCAGGCCGG
Source organism: Alphaproteobacteria bacterium (assembly GCA_043743295.1). Classification (GTDB taxonomy): domain Bacteria; phylum Pseudomonadota; class Alphaproteobacteria; order Caulobacterales; family Caulobacteraceae; genus Phenylobacterium. Next base: position 23,786 of record JAYTWT010000064.1, read on the forward strand.
CCATATCCTCACGGACCTGGCGGCTATCCTCGAAATAGTGCTGGCCGGTGATCATGTGCAGCGCCTTGTCCGGGGTGCCGATACTGGCCAGGATCTTCTGCGCGTCGCTGGGGAAGACGCCGGTGTCCGCCATACCTTGCACCACCAAACAGGGCAGATCGAACCGCGCCAACTGATCTCCGCCTTTGCAGTTCGAGGTCTCCAGGCTCCACATCGACAGCCAGGTCGTCAGGGTGTTGGCGCGGCCGATGCTGGGCGAGCGATTGGCAATCTCCGGGTGGCCGCGATAACAGGCTGGCGTCGCCCGCTGGGACGGATCAATCGTCCCGTCCATGAACCGCAAATCCCCCCAGCATCGGAACAGCGGAAACAGCCGATCCGGCACCCCCGCCGCGTTCAGCCGCGCCAACTCGACCTTGGCCCAGTCGGTGATCCGCTGGTTGCGCGCCCGTTGTGCCGCGCGATAGCGGGCGATGAACGCCTCCGAGTAAGGCGGGCCGTTGTCCGGGTTGAACGGGTTCAAGCTCTGGTCGGTGGCCACCGGATCGAACTCGTCGACCACCGAGGCGTCCATCCAGTCGGTCAGAACCTCGGGCCGCCCCTGGTGGGCGTTCAGCGAAATGTAGAGGTCGGCCTTGGACAGATCGCCCAGCGCGTCCTGGGTACGACCCTTGGCACCGGCCGCCAGCACGGGCACGGTCGCCTCGGCCTGATAGGCCCCCATCAGCGATCCGCCGCCCGAATTGCCCAGGATCACCACGGTCTCCACGCCCGCCTGCTCACGCAGCCAGCGCACGCCCACGCCGATGTCGATCACTGCGTGCTCCAGCAGGAACTGATCCTCCGCGCCCCGATAGCGGGTGTTCCAGCCCAGAAACCCAAATCCCCGCGAAGCCAGGTAGGGCGCGATGTAGTGCTCGGCAAAGTCGACATTGTAGTGCGTGGCGATAAAGGCGGTCTTCGGCCGCACGCCGCGCGGCGTCGTGTAGAGCCCCTGGCAGGGATGCCCGCCCGCCGGAATGCGCGGCATGGTCGGCGAGGCCAGACCCACGAACACCCGCTCCAGCCCGGCCATCAGGTCGCTGTCATCGATCATTTGCCGGGTTCCTCGCCGTCTAACGCGGCGACATGCATTGCCCACGCCGCAAAGAACGGCAAGATCGCGGTCCACAACAGATCCGGATGTCCCCCATGCCCGTCCTGCGCCAGGTTCCCCGCTCGGAAGTCACCTCCGAGGTGATCAATCGCTACTACGACGCCCTGTTCGGGCCGGGGCGCGATCCGGTGGCCGAGCCCGGCACCGCGACCGGCACGCCCGGCGACTGGTGGACGGTCTTCGCCCTGGCGCCCGACATCTTCAAGCACGCCGTCGACGGCTTTGCGGTCTATCGCCACCCGGAGCGCAAGATCGACCCTGTGCTGCGCGAGTTGGGCCAGACCCGCGCCGGTTGGGCCAAGAGCAGCCAGTTCGTGTTCTCGCAGCACTGCAAAGCGCTGCGGGCCATCGGCGTCGCCGACGACAAGATCGCCGCCATTCCGCACTGGCAGGTGTCCGACCTGTTCAGCGACCAGGAGCGCGCCGTCCTGGCCTATGCCGACTGCCTGACGGTCGGCGACGGGCGCACGCCCACCGAAGTGTTCGACAAGCTCAAGACCTTCTGGAGCGACGAACAGATCTTCGAATTCACCTACATCACCACGCTCTACGCGATGCACGCGGTGATCACCCGCGCCCTTAAGATGGAGTTCGACAACCGCCCCGACCCCATCGTCGAAGTCGAAGCCCCAGAAGGCTTCCGCGCCCAGGACTTCCTGGCCCCAGCGCAGCCGAGGAGCTGAGGGCGATGACGCGATAGCCACCTCACGTGAGCATCGCCCTCAAATTTGCTACGCTATGATCACGCACCGCTCTGATGTCATGGCCACTTTGACAATCCACAAGGGTGAACTGATCGCCCTTGGCGCAGCGCACCTCAGCCTGTTCAGATCGTTCGCGCGCGATCAGGCCGGAGACGACAGCGATGTCGATATCATGGTCGACTCCATCGACGGACAACCCCCGAGACCGCTGTCCCCGAGGCCCCCTGGGAAAAGCTCAAACCCGGCCAAAGCTAGCCCGGCAGTTCCGGCTGGTAGACACCCTCTGACTTCAGAGGTCGCAGGAGCATGCCTGCGCGGCCAATCCTCCTCGCCCCCGGCGGAGCCCGAGAGGGAGCAACCCTGCACTTAACATGGTTGCTCCCTCTCGG
>JAYTWT010000065.1:0-5421 GCA_043743295.1 Alphaproteobacteria bacterium
CGAGAATTTTGCCGATATGTTGGCGGCGGTGCGGGCGTTCCTGCTGCGCGCGGCCTGATAGACCGGTTGACCTGAACGGCCTTAGGGGTAAGTCCAGCACCCATTGACTTGCGAGCGCCCCTGATGACCTTCGCCACCTATCCTAGTCTTTCCGGCAAGGTCGTTTTCATCACCGGGGGTGCGTCGGGGATTGGGGCGGCCTTAGTGGAGACGTTTCACGCCCAGGGTGCAAAGGTGGCGTTCGTGGATCGCCAGGACGACGCGGGTCAGACCCTGTCAGCTCGGTTACCCGGAAGCTGGTTTCGTGGCTGCGATGTCACCGATGCGGCGGCGCTGCAGGCGGCGATCCGGGACGCGGCAGACGCGCTGGGCCAAGTCACTGTGTTGGTCAACAATGTCGCCAACGACACCCGGCACGTCGCCGCCGAGATCACGCCTAAGGCGTGGCGAGACACCCTGGCGGTCAATCTGGACCCCACGATCATCGCCGCCGTCGCTGTCCAGCCGATGATGCGGGCGGCGGGCGGCGGTTCGGTGATCAACTTTAGCTCGATCACGGCGATCCTGGGTGCGGCGGATATGGCAGGCTATGTAGCGTCCAAGGGCGCGATCATCTCGCTATCCAAAGCCCTGGCGCGGGAGTGGGGTGCCGACCGAATCCGCGTGAACGCTGTCTCGCCGGGCTGGGTGGTCACTGAGCGGCAGCTTGAACTTTGGATGACGCCCGAGGCCGAGGCGGCCTGGTCTGAACAGGCGGCGTTGAAAGACCGCATCCTGCCCGAAGATGTCGCCCAGCTGATCCTGTTCCTGGCCGCAGACGACAGCCGCATGATCACCGGCCAGAACCTGGTCATCGACGCCGGGCGCACCTGATGGCGGCGGCACTGCTGGCCTGCGACTGGGGCACAACCAACCTGCGGGCCTGGACGCTAGACGCGGGCGGCGCGATCCTGGCGCGGCGGGACTTCGAATTGGGGGTTTCGCGGCTGGCGGCTGGCGAGGCACCTCGCAGGTTCGCCAAAGACGTTCGCCCTGCCTTAGGCGCAGAGCAACTTCCGGCCATTCTATGCGGCATGGTGGGTTCGACCCTGGGGTGGACCATTGCGCCTTACGCCGACTGTCCGACCGACCTTGGCGATCTGACGGCGCGGGTCGTCCCAGCGCCAGGCGATCCCCTCGCCCACATCATCCCCGGCGTGCGCAGCCAGGGGTTTAGCGGCCAGGGCGACGTGATGCGCGGAGAGGAGACCCAGGTGTTCGGCTGGTTGGCCGCCCATCCCGAGCGCGCGCAGGGGCGCGTCATCGTCTGCCAGCCCGGCACCCACGCGAAGTGGATGTTGCTGGAGGACGGCAAGCTCACCGCCTTTGTCACCGCCATGACCGGCGAGCTCTATGACGTGCTGACCCGGCATAGCGTCTTGCGTTCGGATGTCCCACCCGATGACCCTGCGGCCTTTGATCTGGGCGTCGCCGCCGCCGGGGATGGGGCAGGCCTTTCGGCGCGGTTGTTCACGGCCCGTGCCCGCGTGGTTGGGCTGGGCGCGGCGGCTGAGGAGACCAGCAGCTATCTGTCGGGGCTGCTGATCGGCGCTGATGTCGCTGCGACGCCGGGACTGTTGGGCGTTGGCGCCGAGGACGATGTGATCCTGCTGGGAGACGCCAAACTGTGCGGGCTCTATCGTCGGGCTCTGGAAATCCAGGGCAAGTCTGCGAAAATCTATGACGGTGAGGCCGCGACGGTGGCGGGCCTCTTCGCCCTTTCCGGTTTGGGAGATCGCCGGTGACCCTAGACGACGCCATCGCCCTTAGCCCCATCGTGGCGATCCTACGGGGCCTGCGCCCAGACGAAGCCGTCGCCCACGCCGAGGCGCTGTTCGACGCGGGCGTCCGGGCGGTCGAGGTGCCGCTGAATTCGCCAGATCCGCTCCTGAGTATCGCCGCCATCGCCGGAGCGTTTGGTGACCGCATGGCAGTTGGCGCCGGGACCGTTCTGACCCCTGCGCAGGTCGATGATGTCGCGAAGGCGGGCGGGCGGTTGATCGTCTCGCCGAACACCGACCCCATAGTCATTCGCCGAACTGTGGAGCGCGGCCTCGTCCCCGCGCCCGGGTTCGCCACCGCCACTGAAGCCTTTACCGCCTACGCCGCCGGCGCGCGGCACTTGAAGCTTTTCCCGGCGGCCAGCTATGGACCGGGGCATCTGAAGCAGCTGAAGGCGGTTCTGCCGGTGGATGCGTTTGTCTGGGCGGTGGGCGGCGTGGGGCCTGACAATCTAGCGGCTTGGCGCGCGGCCGGCGCACATGCATTCGGTATCGGCGGCGAGCTCTACCGCCCGGGACAATCGGCTGCCGATACGCGCTCACGTGGCGCGGAGATGGTCATGGCCGCTGCAGCACTCTGACGTCGAGAGCCAACTTCGCTATCCATGCTCGCCACGCGTCGGGGTGACCTTGCCGTCGTCCAGATCATAGCGCGCAGCGACGATCTTCAGCTTACCGGCCAGAACTCTGGCGCGCAGCGGTGGGCTGTTGACGAAAATCTCGGCGGCGGCGTGGCTGGCGTTCATGGCGACCGCGTCGTTCAGCCGGTCGGTGGAGGTGGCGGATACGGCGCGGATTGCCGGCGTGATCAAGGCCGCCAAGGCACCGATCTTGGTGCCCACGTCCTCGGGCGAACCCTTGCCGTCCAGGGCGTCGATGGTGGCCTTCACAGCACCGCAGCGCTCGTGCCCCAGGGCCATGATCAGAGTCGAGCCTAAGTGGATGACCGAATATTCCAGGCTGGCCAGGATGGCGTCATCGACGACGTTTCCGGCGACACGGCAGACGAACAGGTCACCTAGCCCCTGGTCAAAGATCAACTCCGGCGCCACGCGACTATCGGCGCAGGCCAGGATGGTGGCGAAAGGCGTTTGACCAGCGGCCACCTGAGTGCGGCGCGCCGAGTCTGCGTTCGGATGGGCCGAGAAGCCGGAGACGTAGCGCGCATTACCGGCAACCAAGCGGGCCAGGGCCTCTTCGGGATCAACGCCTTCGAGGTGTTCCACAGCCTTGGGTACCTCGACCGGCGCAGGCGGGACGGATTTTGCGGGTTTGCGGCGCTTCGCCATCTTCAGGACGGGCTTGGGCTCGCCCTCTTCCGCCAAAGCGGCGGTGCTGAGCAGTAGGCCAGCGCCGCCAATGATGAGGCCACGACGGGATGAGATGTTGAGCAAGGGCATTGAGGTCGCTCTGCGGAGTGGCGAATCGGGACCCTAGGCCTAGCCGCGAAATCCTAAGGGACGATGGAGAGACGGCAGGTTGCGGTGCGCCGCAGACAGCGCGATGCTGCGACCTTGGAGGACGCGTCATGAAACGGACGATGCTGCTGGGGCTAGCCACGCTGGCCGTACTGACGGGCGGGCCCTCGCTGGTTCAGGGTGAGAAGGCTTTCCTCAATCGCCAAGGCCAGCCGGACCTGGAAGGCGGATGGACCAATGCCACCAGCACACCGCAGACCCGGCCCGCGCAGTATGGCGTCCGGCGCGCGATGACCGCTGCGGAGGTCGCAAAGATCGAGGGTGCCGCTGCGGCCCAGATCGAACGCGGCAATCAGAAGACCGATCCTAACGCGCCCACGGTCACGGACGGTAGCGTCGGTGGCTATAACCGCGGCTTCCTCGATCCTGGTATCGCGGTGATGCGGGTGGGCGGCGAGCCGCGAACCTCACTGATCACCACGACCGACGGACAGGTCCCCGCCCCGCGCCGTGGCTCCAAGGTTTCGGTAGCGCAGATGCGTTCGTTCTCAGGCTCGCCCTATTTCATCGACCAGTACGGCTCAGCAGCCCTGTTCGGCGAGGATCAGCAGACCGCGCAACGCTTCAACAATCCGGAAGAGTTGAGTCTGGCTGATCGCTGCCTGACCTCGTTTGGTCGTAACGGTCCGCCGCCGATGATGCCCAACGGGTTCTACAACAACAACTACGTCATCCAGCAGTCACCGGGTGCCGTCTTGATCATCACCGAAATGGTACACGACGCGCGCGTGATCCGGCTGGATACCCGCCGCCACGGCCCCGCCAGCATCCGGCCTTGGTTCGGCGATTCTGTCGGCTGGTACGAGGGCAATAGCCTGGTGGTCGAGACGACGAACTTCCCGAAAGCACAGGCCTATTTCGGCAGCTGGGAGGCGCTGAAAGTCACCGAGCGCTTCACCCGCGTGGGCAAGGGGCGCCTGCACTATCAGTTCACGGTCGAGGACCCCACGGTCTGGGCCCAACCCTGGGGCGGAGAGTACGAATTCGCCGCGCTCAGCGGGCAGGTCTACGAATACGCCTGCCATGAGGGCAACTACGCCATGCCGGGCATTCTAGGCGGCAGTCGCGCGGCGGACCGGGCTGCGGCGGAAGCGGCACCCAAGGTAGGCGGCGGTCGCTAGCTCTCAAAACCTGGAGCGTGTTTCGCTCCGATAACCGGTTCCCACTTATCGGAACACGCTCTAATCCTGGCGGTCAGGAAGAAGTCCGTTCTGACCCCAGCCCACCGCCGCAGCGATGGTCGGGTAGAAGTCGGGATCATAGGCGCGCTCCGGATATTCCCGAACCAGGGCGTCCAGCTTGATCGCGTCCTCGCCGACCAGGATGCGCCAGCGCTCCGCCTTGACGCCGTCCAAGATGATCGTCGCGGCCTCAGCGGCGGTCATCGGAGCGTCTTCCAGAAAGCGGCGCGCGCCTTCGGCGACAATCGCCTGGATCGCCGCATCCGGCATGCCCGACACATCGATGCCGCCCTTGGCCAAGCGCAGTCGCGACTGGGTCAGTTCGTCGACCGACAATATGTCTTCGTCGGTATGGGCCAGCACCTTACGGGTGTTGGCGGCGATCGAGGTACCGATGTGGCCCGGCATAACCACAGAGCACTTGATGTGCGGTGCCGTCAGCCGCAGGTCGGTGATCAGGGCCTCTGAGAAGCCTTTCACGGCGAACTTTGCGGCGGCATAGGCGGTATGCGAAATGTTCGGCCCGATGCTGGCCCAGAAGCCGTTGACCGACGAGGTGTTGACGATGTGAGCTTCGTCCGCCGCAAGCATCATCGGCATGAACGTGCGTACGCCGAAATAGACCCCACCCCAGCAGACGTTGAAGGTCCGCTCCCACTCGGCGCGGTCGGTACCCAGGATGGAGCCCCCGCCGCCAATCCCGGCGTTGTTGAACAACAGATGCAGGCGGTCGATGTCATGGGCCTTGGCCGCCTCGTCGCGGAAAGCGATCAGCTGGGCCTCATCCGACACATCGGCAAGGTGCGCCGTGATCTTTGCGCCCTGCGGCACCCCGTCGGCATCGCAGAGCGCAATGGTCTGTGCCATGTTCTTTTGTGAGACGTCACACATCGCCACGCTACAGCCCTCGGCGATCAGCTGGCGGGCGAGCTCGCGGCCCAT
>JAYTWT010000066.1:0-1798 GCA_043743295.1 Alphaproteobacteria bacterium
CGCGCGAACGGTACGCACTGCCAGTAGCTGTCGGCCGCCGCACCCATCGGGGTGAGGGCGACGAATGCAGCGGCGGTCAGGGATCCAATGAGGGCCCGCGTCCGTTTCAGCATGTTTCGGTCACTCCCGAGACGTCCAAGCGAAGGGATAACCGTATCCGTCTTGAGTGAAAAGAGGGTTTACGCAGCGGATGAGGCGAATCAGTGGGCAATTTGCCGCGTTCGATGGATACTGCGGGAACAATATTTGCTAGATCTATAAATATAGACGTTAATATCTGCCGTATAATTTCGGATATTCATGATACTATTGGCGAACACCGATTTCATCCGCGTATTTATGCTGGAAATATGACGATTTCAAAATCCAATGATCTTGATATAAACTCGAAATTGGAATGCTTCACGCGTTTGCAATAGAACGAAACAAGAGGTCGGCTCCCCGGCCAGTGTTGTTGGCGTGACTCGCCTAAGAGGAGAATCCGCGCTTCACAAACCCGCGAGCGCCGGGGCTTGGTGATGAAAAAAACGGCGCCCGGCCCAGGAACGCGACAACTTGCCACCCCTACGCCACCTCCAAAATCAGGATGGTGACCGCAATCGCGCCGGGCTCACCCCTGGCGTTGGGCCAAGCAGCACCTAGATAGGCCCGAGCCTTTTGGAGACATTGATGGACATCGCCGCGCTCCTGAGCGATCCGGCCGCCTGGGCGGCCCTCATTACGCTGATTGTGATGGAGGTGGTGCTGGGGATCGACAATCTGATCTTCATCTCGATCCTCTCCAACAAGCTGCCCGAGCATCAGCGCAGCCGAGCGCGGCGGATCGGTATCTCTATGGCGTTGGTCATGCGTCTGGCTCTGCTGTCGACCTTGGCCTTTATTGTCTCCCTGACCCAACCGGTCTTCAGTCTGCCGTTCCAAGGCCCGATCGGGGCCGACGGCAAGCCAGCCTTCGAGATGATGTTCTCCTGGCGCGATCTGATCTTAATTGCCGGCGGTCTGTTCCTGGTGTGGAAAGCGACCATTGAGATTCACGAAAAGGTCGATCCAAAGGAACCCCCCGGCACCCTGGACACCAAGGCGGCGGTCGCCACCAACATGGGCTCGGCGATCTTCCAGATATTGGTGTTGGACTTGGTGTTCTCGGTGGACAGCATCCTGACCGCCGTGGGCATGACCGACCATCTGCCGATCATGTTCACCGCCGTGATCTTCACCGTCCTGGTGATGCTGGTCGCTGCCGATCCCCTAGCCAACTTCATCAACAACAACCCGACCGTCGTGATGCTGGCCTTGGGCTTCCTGTTGATGATTGGCGTGGTGCTGATCGCCGACGGCTTCGGCGTTCACATCCCCAAGGGCTACATCTACGTCGCCATGGCCTTCTCAGCTGGGGTCGAGGCGTTGAACCTCATCTCACGGCGAAGGGCCTCGACTGGGATATCTGAAAAGACACTGCACTAAGGCGCGCGGCGCGACCCCTACAAGAAGCTATAGGGATCGATGTCGAGGGTCAGCCGGATGGAGCCCGGTGGTCGCACCCGGGCCCGCCATGCGGCCATGTAGGCGGACAGGTCCACGTTGCGGTCGGCGCGAACCAGGAAGCGTTTGCGCCGTCGCCCTCTGATCAGGCCAAGCGGCGCGTCGGCGGGGCCGTAGACTTCGACGCCAGGGGCATTGGGCGCAGCTTCCGCCATCCGCCGCACGAAGGCCTCCAGCTGAACCGCGTCGGGACCGGCAGCGATGACTGCCGCGAGCCGACCAAATGGCGGCAACCCAGCCAGCTCCCGCTCGGCCA
>JAYTWT010000067.1:0-3740 GCA_043743295.1 Alphaproteobacteria bacterium
TCGGTTCCGCCCCCTCCAGAAACGCCTTCATCTCGATGATCTCAGCGCTGACCCTGCGGTCCGGATCTAACTCCGGCGTGCGGGTGATGATGCGCTCCAAGGCGCAGACCCGGCCCAGCGGGTCCATCGGGAAGCTGTCGCGCTCGACATCGCGCTCGCGTTCACGTTCCAGAGGCTCGGGGCGGGTGGCTAGTTCTGCGCGCTCAGGGGTTTCGGTGCGAACGCGCACCGGCTGGTCCGCGACTCGGGCGAAGGCCATCAGTCGCAGGTCGAGCGCAATGCTCAGACGTAAGCCCCGGCCTAGATCGCTGAACACCTCGACGGCTTCCAAGAACGCCGGACCCTCAGCGGCCATGGTCCGCGCATAGGCCACCTCCAGCACCCCCGACGTCATCTCGGTGAGATGCATCAGCGTGGTGCGGTAGGACTCAATGGCGGGAGCCGTAGACATATGAGAAAAAGAACATAACAAGAACTTATTGTCAAGTCTTGTTCGAAGCGAAAGATCCTCGGCCCAACTCGGTCCGGAACGATCGGCGGGCGGTCCTCCTCCCGCCACTGCTCGGGGGAGGTAAGGGTTCAATCCGCAGAAACGGTGCGCACCCCCCAAAGTTCGCCTTCCGTTCGCGCTGCGCCTGACCTAGTCTCCCGACCGTGACCACTGCCCCCGCCACACTCTCGCTCGCCCCTGCCTTGGTGGTTCTGCCGGGGCCGCGTTGCGCGGTTGCGCCGCCGGACGGCGCGGTTTCGGCGATGCGTCCGCCGGCTGCCCGCGAGCTGTTCACCGGCGCTCCGGTGCTGGTCGCCCATGCGGCGATGACTGCGCGGCACCTGGGCGTGCCGACGCCGCCGCGCAGCCCGCGGCTGTTTGATGTGCTGGAACTCTATGCCTTTGTACGGCCCGCTCAGTTCACCGCCCCTTCCGCCGCAGGTCTGGCCCAGGCGCTGGGCTTGGCTGAGCCGCGCGGGGCGCAGGCGCAGGCCGCGACGCTGATGACGGCGGCCCGGGCACTGCTGGCCGAGCTGGCCGCCGCGCCGACCCCCAGTCGCGAGGAGGCGCTGGCCATCGCGGAGACCTTGGCGCGGGGCGGTTGGGCGTGGGGGACGGCGGTGATCGCGGCGTTGCGCGCGCAGCTGCCGGGCAATCAATTCCGCTCATCGGGCCTGGATGTCTGGGCGCGGCTGGGGGAGTGGGAGGCCGAGCCGCCGCCGGGCGAGCCGGGCTCGCGGACCATTGCGCCGGAGGCCGCTGCCGGACGGCTGGCCGACCTGCTGGCCCGCGCCGGGCTAGATGAGGCGCGGCCCACGCAGGCGGACTATGCGGCGGAGGCGGCCTGGGTATTCCAGCCGCGCGAGCGCGAGGGCGAGCCGCGCATGATGTTGGCCGAGGCGGGGACCGGGGTGGGCAAGACCCTGGGCTATCTGGCGCCGGCCTCGCTGTGGGCCGAGGCCAATGGGCCGTCGGTCTGGGTTTCAACCTATACCCGCGCCCTGCAGCGCCAGATCGAGCGCGAGAGCCGGGCGCTCTATCCCGATGAGAGCGTGCGCGCCAAAAAGGTTGTGGTCCGCAAGCGGCGCGAGAACTATCTGTGTTTGTTGAATTTTCAGGATCAGGTGAACGCAGCTCAGTTGGGTGGCGCAGACTTGGTGGGCATGGGGCTGACGGCGCGCTGGGCCCGGGCTACCCGCGACGGCGACATGACCGGCGGCGACTTTCCGGCCTGGCTTTCGACCTTGTTCGCCGTGCCGGTCCAGGCCCAAGCCAGTCCCGCCAACCTGGTCGACCGGCGCGGCGAGTGCGTCCACGCGGGCTGTCCGCACTATCGGACCTGCTTCGTGGAGAAGGCCATCCGGGGCTCGCGCCGAGCCGATCTGGTGATCGCCAACCACGCCCTGGTGATGACCCAGGCAGCTTTCGATGGCGCGCGCGCGGCCCGAGGGTCCAAGGGCGACAGCGAGACTACGCAGCTGAAGCGGATCGTCTTCGACGAGGGCCACCACCTTTTCGACGCGGCAGACTCAGCGTTTGCGGCGGCATTGTCCGGGGCGGAAGCCGCCGAGATGCGGCGTTGGATCCGTGGGCCCGAGGGACGCGGTCGCCGCGGGCGGGGACTGGAGGCGCGGCTGGCCGACATGCTGGGCGACCGGGACGAGGCGCGGACCGCTCTGGCCGATGTGATCCAGGCAGCCTCGGCCTTGCCGGGGGAGGGGGCTTCCGGCCGGATCGCTCCGCCGAACGGAGAGGTCAATCCGCTGGGCCCCATCGAGGCGTTCCTGGTGGCGGTGATCGAACAGTTGCGGGCTCGTGCGGCGGTCTCGGACGTCGGCATGGAGTGCGCCGCGCGCCCGGCCCTGGACCTGGTGCGCACCACCGCCCGGCGGGCCGCCGAGGCGTTGGCCCAGATCGAGGCGCCCTTGCTGGCCCTGGTCCGCGCGTTGGAAGATCTGCTGGATGAGGAGGCGGCCACCCTGGGCGGCTCGGAACGGGCGCGGATTGAAGGGGCTTTGCGGGGACTGGACCGGCGCGCCCGGATGACCCTGCCGGCCTGGCGCTCGATGCTGCGCGCCATCGATGAGGACGCCGAAGATGACCCTGACTTCGTCGACTGGTTCGAGGCGACCATGATGTACGGGCGGGTGGTCGATGCCGCCTGCCGCCGCCACTGGGTGGACCCGACCGAACCTCTTACCAACGCGGTGATCAAGCCCGCGCACGGTGTGCTGGTGACCAGCGCCACCCTGGCCGACCCGACGCTCACCGACCCCTTCGCCCTGGCCGAGATGCGCACCGGTGCTGCGCGCCTTCCGGACCGGCCCAAAACCCTGAAGCTGGCCTCGCCGTTCGACTATGTGGCCAACAGCCTCTGTCTGGTGGTCACCGACGTCAGCAAGGACGATGCGCGTCAGGTGGCGGCGGCGATGCGCGAGCTGTTCCTGGCGGCGGGCGGCGGGGGTGTAGGCCTGTTCACCGCCATCCGCCGGCTTAAGGCGGTGCATGAGCGGATCGCCGCGCCGCTGGCCGACAAGGGACTGGCGCTCTACGCCCAGCACGTCGACCCGCTGGAGGTGGGTGCCCTGGTGGACATCTTCCGCGCCGAGCAGGACGCCTGCCTGCTGGGTACCGACGCGGTGCGGGACGGGGTGGATGTGCCGGGTCGCTCGCTGCGCCTGCTAGTGTTCGACCGCGTGCCGTGGCCGAGGCCCGACATCCTGCACAAGGCCCGGCGCTTGCGGTTCGGCGGCAAGAGCTATGACGACACCCTAGCGCGCGGGCGCATCGCCCAGGCGTTTGGGCGGCTGATCCGCCGGGCGGACGACAAGGGTGTGTTCGTGATGCTGGACGCCGCCGCTCCCACCCGCCTGTTCGCCGGCCTACCCTCCGGCGTGGAGGTTCAGCGGATGACGTTGGTCGAAGCTATCGAGCGGGTGGAGGCGTTCCTTGATCCTTACGTTTCTAATGCTCCCCCCGCTGGGGGAGCTGGCCGCGAAGCGGATTGAGGGGGTACCCTGGCCATGCCGAGCCCGGCCCCCTCCGACGGCTTCGCCGCCACCTCCCCCACCGGGGGGAGGACCTAGTCGTGGACGCACCTCGCCGAACTCGCGCGATGGCCCGCACCCTCAGAACGACCATGAGTTTGCCAGAGGTTTTGTTGTGGCAAGCCCTGCGCGGGCGCAAGCTCGACGGCCTGCGCTTCCGCAGGCAGCATCCGTTCGGCACCTATGTATTGGATTTTTACTGT
>JAYTWT010000068.1:0-5273 GCA_043743295.1 Alphaproteobacteria bacterium
GAACCAGCTATTGGCTTCTAGGCGGGTCCGGAACAGCGACAACAGATTGATCGGGTCGAGCCTCGTGCCGCCAGGCGGGCGAGCTGAGCACAGGAACACGCGGTCGACACGAGGTCCGAGCCTGAGGGCTGTGGCGAGCGCCGACGGCGCACCGGACATCAGGCCGGCGATCGAGATCTGGGCCAACCCCAGCAGGTCGCACACCGCCGCCATATCCTCAGCGATGTCGTGGAAACTGTAGCGCTCTACAGGGTCCGAACCACCGAAACCCGGGCGGTCGACACAAACGACCCGAAGACCGATCCGCTGCGCGATCTCGCCGGTGTCGAAAGGGAGCAAGCTGGAGCCCAGACCTTCGTGGAAGGCCAGCAACACTTTGCCTGAGGGATCGCCATAGTCGCGGAAGCTCATGCGACGACCATCCGGCAAGACGACGCTCTTCCGTTCGGGTGCGGAAGGCTGTCGGGGCGGCTGCGCGGTTCCGATTGCGTCGGCCAGGGCGCTGAGTTCCGTGAGAACTCGGATCAGCTCACTCTGCCGGCTGATACCCAACTTCTCGAAGACCGCGGCGAGCTGATTGCGAGCGGTGTTTACGCTGACGCCCAGCGCCTCGGCGACCTCGGGTAACGAGCCGGACAGCCGGAACTGGTTGGCGACGCGCGTCTCAGCCGCCGTCAGGCCCAGACCAAGCCTGAGGTCGCTACCCAAACTGGCCGAGTTGGCGAACACAAGCTTCAGATCCCCTGGTGTCTTTGGATCCTCCGCCAGGTAGGCGAAGATCGACTCCTCGTCGGTCTGGCCGATGAATCGGGTGACGGTCGAAGCCCGCTCTCGCCGCACGCGCTCGACGGACTGACGCAGGAATTCATCGTTGCTCGGGTTGGCGAACCGCAGACGTTGCCCAATCAGAGCCGCGCCTGCGGGCATCGCGCGTTCAGCCTGTGGCGTCAGGCTGAGGACCCTCAAGTCGGCGTCAAGCGCAATAACCGGTAACTCGGTCCGATCGGCATGGATCGCCACCCTCTTCCCGACTTGGCGCGCAATCTCGAGGCTCCGGATCAGGTCACGTTTCACGGCGCGAGGCGGCTCGGCTGGGCCATCCAGGAGCGGCAGGAGGTCCACCAAGGCCTCCCATGAACTCGGATCGACGGCGGTCTGGTAGAGGGCGTCGATCAGCCCTTCCAGGGTCGCCTGGTCAATCGCCTCATGCTCACCAGCGGCCATGCGGCTGTCGATCTCCAACGTCGAGGTACGGGCTGCCGATGTGTTCGGATTTGACGGTAGCCTGCCTGTCGCAGGCCATCGCGGCGGCTGCAAGGCTACAAAGGCTCAAGGAGCCCAGTCGGTTCCAACATCGCCGCAGATCGGCCGGCCCATAGCCGTAAAAAAGCAGGGCGGCCCATCGCAGGGCCGCCCAATGTCCACAAATTTCCAGATCGTCAGACGCCGGCGGCGGTCAGTGCGCTCATCAGTTCCGGCACGGCACCCTTGTAATCCGCCACCAAGCCGAAGTCGGCGACCTGGAAGATCGGCGCATCGCCGTCTTTGTTGATCGCCACAATGATCTTGGAATCCTTCATCCCGGCCAAATGCTGGATAGCACCCGAGATGCCGATGGCGATGTAGAGCTCCGGGGCCACCACCTTGCCGGTCTGGCCGACTTGGTAGTCGTTCGGCGCGTAGCCGGCATCGACCGCCGCGCGGGATGCACCCACAGCGGCACCCAACTTGTCGGCAAGTGGTTCGATGACCTTCTGGAATTCTTCAGCCGAGCCCATGGCGCGGCCGCCGGAGACCA
Organism: Alphaproteobacteria bacterium; assembly: GCA_043743295.1. Taxonomy (GTDB): domain Bacteria; phylum Pseudomonadota; class Alphaproteobacteria; order Caulobacterales; family Caulobacteraceae; genus Phenylobacterium. The sequence goes on from JAYTWT010000068.1 coordinate 1,799, forward strand.
CGATCTTAGCGGCACCCAGGTCCGGGCGAGCCGACTTGACGATCTTCTGGTCGACGAACTTCACCTTCGCAGGCGAGGCGGGACCCGCGATGCTTTCGACCTTGGCTGAACCACCCTCCGGCGCCGCCTTGAAGGCGGTGGGGCGTACGGTCAGAACCTTCTTCGCGTCGGCGGATTGCACCGTTTCCAGCGCATTCCCGGCATAGATCGGGCGCACGAAAGTGTCGGCGGAGACGACCTCGATCACTTCCGAAATCTGCGATACGTCCAGCTTGGCCGCGATCCGGGGACTGAAATTCTTGCCCTGTGACGTGGCCGGGATCAGCACGGCGTCATAGCCACCCATCAGCCCGACGATAAGGTCACCTACCGCCTCTGCGATACCCTGGCCCAGTTCGGCACTTTCCGCGGTCAACACCTTACGCACGCCGGTGATCTTGGCGGCGGACGCGGCGATCGCGGCGGTGTTGGTTCCAGCGACCAGGATGTCGACGTCGCCGCCGATGGCCAGGGCCGCAGTCACCACCTTGTGGGTGTTATCCTTCAAGGTCGCGTTGTCATGATCCGCGATGACGAGAACGGCCATTTAGAAGACCCCTGCAGTCTTGAGGTTGGAGACGATATCGGCGGCGGATTCCACCTTGATTCCGGCGGCGCGCTTGGCCGGCTCGGTGACCTTCACGACCTTGAGGCGCGGGGCCGTGTCGGCACCGAGCGAGGCCAATTCCTTCACATCCATGGGCTTTTTCTTGGCCTTCATGATGTTGGGCAGGCTGGCATAGCGCGGCTCATTGAGGCGCAGGTCCGCCGTCACCACCGCCGGAAGGGTGACTTCCAGGGTCTGCAGGCCGCCATCGACCTCGCGGGTGATCTTGGCTTTGCCGCCATCGACGGTCAGTTCGGATGCGAAGGTTGCCTGTGGCCAATCCAGCAGGGTCGCCAGCATCTGGCCGGTCGCGTTGTTGTCACCATCGATGGCCTGCTTGCCCATCAGGACCAGCTGTGGGGCTTCTTCGGCGATGATCGCCGCCAGCACCTTGGCCACCGCCAACGGTTCCAGATCCTGATCTGTTTGGATCAGGATGGCGCGGTCGGCACCCATGGCGAGCGAGGTCCGAAGCGTTTCCTGCGCCTGCTGCGGACCGATAGAAACGGTCACGATCTCCGTAGCGACGCCTTTTTCCTTGAGCCGCACCGCCTCTTCGACAGCGATCTCGCAGAAGGGGTTCATCGACATCTTCACATTGGCGAGGTCGACGCCCGTCTGATCGGATTTTACCCGAGCCTTTACGTTGTAATCGATCACTCTTTTGACCGGGACCAACACCTTCATGGGTTGCTAGCGCCTCAAATTGTTTCGCGGAATGAATTGAGCAGGAGGCGCAATAGCGGTTCCAGCACGGTTTGCAAGCACCCGAGGACGGGATTAGGGCCGTATTAGCGCCGCGCTTCAGGTCTAGCCAGAGGGGCCTTTCCTTACGTAAAAGCAGCCCATGAACCCGCACATCGAGCGTTTGAAGCTCATTTTCATTGCCGCCTTCGCCGTCCTGGTGGTTGGCGTCCTGGTCTGGCAAGTCGTCTGGATCATGCCGCAGAAGCGCTGCGAGGGCGCTCACAAGTGGTGGGACGGGAGCGCGCGGGTGTGCGCTCAGCCGGTACTGATTTCCGATCTGACTGGGCGGACCATTCAAGACAAACAGGCCGAAGCCAAGGCTAAAGCCGCCATCGGCAGGCCTGCAGTAAAGAACTAGCGGGTCGCGCCGCTCTTCCAGAAGACCTCGTCGGCGCCTTGCCCGTTTGCGTGCCGAGCGGCCACGAACAGGAAATCCGAGAGGCGGTTGATGTAGCGGCAGGCCGGTCCGCTGACCGGCGCGCCAGCCTCGACCAGACGGATAGCCTCGCGCTCGGCGCGGCGACAAACCGTCCGTGCCAAATGGAGCGCCGCCGCCGCGGCTGTCCCGCCCGGAAGCACGAACGATTGCAACGCCGGTAGGTCCGCATTCAGCGCATCGATCTCAGCCTCAAGCCGCGCCACCTGGCTGTCCAGTATGCGGAGCGCCGAGCCGACCGGTTCATCGGGCTTGGCGGGCGTCGCCAGGTCAGCGCCCAGGTCGAACAGTTCGTTTTGAATTCTCGCGAGCATCGCGTCGAACACCGGATCGCTGCCGGTATGCAGACGCACCAAACCCAGGCAGGCATTGGTTTCATCCACCGCACCATAGGCTTCAACCCGCACGTCGGACTTGCTGACCTCAGCCCCCGTGGCCAACCGCGTGGTCCCGGCATCGCCGGTGCGTGTGTAGATACGATTGAGCGTAACCATCAGGACTGAGTGCGCCACCACGCCACGCCGACCAGGATCGCCACGGCGACCGCCTGGGTCAGAACTCTGAGGCGCATCAGCTTGTTCGAGTAGGATCGACCGAATTCGCCACCCCGGAACAGGGCGTAGAGTCCCAAAGCCAGCACCGTGCCGACCGCAGCGAGGGCGGCGAAGATCAGATAATCAAAAGCGTCCATCGCCGAAGATTAGGCCGACTGGCGTCACCGACGCCACCGCAAACAGCTGAACAACGCTCAATGACCTCGACGCGCCTCGATCATGTTCACCCAACGCGGGTTGCTGCGACAATGCGCCCTCTTGTGCAGTGCGAAAGATATACTATATCGGCCAGGATATCATACCATCTACGCTGGGATTTTGCTCAGTTGGCACGTCACCTTCGCGGCGACCGGGCGTTGAAAGCGTCTTTCTCGTCAAGTGAACATGTTCATTTTTTGTCATTTCCCGCGTCGGGATATGGCGCCCAATCCCCCATAACGGTCCTACTTGGCTGGGGCTGAACCGAACGAGACACATGAAACACATTGCACCTGCGCCCATTGCCGCGAAAATCAACAAGCCGCCGACCCGTCGTGCACTGGCCAAACAACAGACACGTGTGAAGGTCATGGCTGCCGCGCGCCAACTGTTCAGTGAACAGGGTTATGAAGGTGCAACGATCCGCGACATCGCGACGAGCGCCGGGATGTCAACGGGAGCGGTCTTCGCCAATTTTACGGATAAATCGGACCTATTCCGTGAAATCGTCGGAGAGGACCAGGAGGCGCTCGCGGCCGTCATGCACGACGCTGCCGAGCGCGGACGCAACCTTGAAGACAGTCTGCTCAAGATTTTTATGGCGGGCTACACCTTCTATAGCTCTCGGTTGCAACTCGCCCGGGCGGCATTCAGTGTATATTGGGACGCGCAAGGGGGTTTATCCCTGCGTGGACTTCCGAGTACTTCGGCACCGCTGGATCTGTTCACCACCATTCTGACGGCGGCTATGGAACGCGGAGAGATTTCAGAGCAATCGGACGTTAAACTGAGGGGCCAGATGTTGTTCGACACCTATCTGTCCAACTTCCCTCACGCCATTTTCGCGGGGTGGGGCCTGGGTGCCCTCCAGACCCGCGCGAGCGACCAGATCCG
>JAYTWT010000069.1:0-21478 GCA_043743295.1 Alphaproteobacteria bacterium
GCGGTTATAGCGGCGCGCTCGGCGGGCGGCGGCGCGCCGGATAGGATCAGATAGCCGCCCACCGCGAACAACCCGAACAATGCCGCGACCTTCTTGCCCGGCGCACGCAAGGCGAGCCATGGCCACGCCGCCACACCAAGCCGCGCGACGGCGAACGCGAACCCGCCAACAATCGCCATATGAAGACCGCTGATGGAGATGATGTGTGCGAGGCCAGCGGCCCGTAGATTGTCTACTTGTTCGCGCGGGATGAAGGCTTCGTGGCCTGTCGTCATCGCCGCCGCCAAGCCTCCGGTCTCGGGGCCCAGGATGCCAACAATCTTCAACGTCAGCGCCCAACGCACAGCGTTCACGCGCATGGCCACGCGCAGACGCCATGGCGGCGTAGATTGCGCGGGGATGACCTCCGGCGGACGCAGGGCCAGACCCACCGCACCCACACTTTCGAAATAGGCGTCACGGGCAAAATCGTACGAGCCTGGACTGGCGGGCGGCGGCGGCGGGTTGACGATCGCCAACAATCGCACTGCGTCGCCGGGCGCGGGGAGGACCGTTCCTGGGCGCAACGTCACCCGAGCCCGAATCGGCGTGGCGTTCGCGGTCCAATCTCCGACCTGTATCGGTGCCAGCAGCAACCGCTGACCACCCTGCCCCGGTGACGCGATGTCGAGGACCCACGCTTCCATGGTCTGGGGTCGCGCTCCAGCTTGGGCGACGGGGCCTTTGACCGCGTCTGTCCGCAGCTTTGCGGTCGCAAAACCGCCAAGGGCGCAAGCGCTCAGAACCAGCGCCAAGGTCGTCGCGCGCCACACGCTCCATCTGGTTGCGACCATCAACCCTGCGACTAACGGCGGCAACGCCCACGCAATCCAGAGGGCCGGCTCGCGTGGCAGAGCAAAGTAGATCGCGCACCCGATCCCGAATGCGACCGGGGTCCAGAGAGTCCATCGATCCGCCTGCGCATCGATCTGATCGATCAACCAGGAACCGACCCGACCCAGGCTAGGACGGCCCAGCGACAGCGTGCTAAGACCCGCGCCCACGTTTCCCCGCCCCCTCGAGTTTGCCCGTCATCGCTATGTCAGACCGTCCCGTCCGCACCCGAATTGCCCCCTCGCCGACCGGCATGATGCACATTGGTACGGCGCGTACAGCACTGTTCAACTGGCTTTATGCTCGCCATACGGGTGGCACGTTCCTGCTGCGCGTGGAAGACACAGATCGCGAGCGCTCAACCGAAGCCGCCGTACAGGTGATTTTTGACGGCCTGACCTGGCTGGGCATGACCCCAGATGAACCGCCCGTCTTCCAGTTCGCGCGCGCAGACCGCCACCGGGAGGCCGTCGCCGAGTTGGTGTCCCGCGGCCAGGCCTACCGCGACTACATGAGTGCTGAAGACCTGGAGGCTGAGCGCGACCGGGCCCGGGCTGAAGGCCGCGTCGTTCGCTCTCCGTGGCGCGACGCTGATCCGGTAACGTGGCCGGACCGAGCCTATGCCGTTCGATTGAAAAGCCCTCTGGAGGGCGAGACTGTCGTGCAAGACGCCATAAAGGGCGATGTACGCTTTCAGAATACAACTCTGGACGATCTGATCCTCCTGCGTTCTGACGGCAACCCGACCTACAATCTGGCTGTGGTGGTCGACGACCACGATATGGGGATCACCCATGTGATCCGTGGCGACGATCACCTCAACAATGCGGCGCGCCAAACGGTGATCTACCGGGCGCTGGATTGGGAGGTCCCGGTTTGGGCGCACCTGCCGATGATCCACGGACCGGACGGTGCCAAGCTTTCCAAGCGGCACGGCTCGCAGGCCGTCGGCGAATTCGACGACATGGGTTACCTGCCCGAGACCTTACGCAACTACCTGGCCAAACTCGGTTGGGGACATGGCGACGATGAGATTTTCTCGGACGCGGAGGCCGCCGAATGGTTCGACATCACAGACGTTGTCAGCGCGCCGGCACGCCTCGATTGGGCGAAGCTCAATCATCTGAACAATCACTATATCCGAGAAGCCTACCCCGCGCGCTTGGCCGGGCTTGTAATCAGGATCCTCAAAGGGCGCGATGTTGCGATGCGCCAGGGCGATGAAACGCTTATCACGCATACAGTTCCCTATGTCCGCGACGGTGCCAAGACGACGTTGGAACTCGCGGATGCCGTCATGTTCGTTCTCAAATCGCGCCCGCTCACGCTTCCGGAGAAGGCCGCCGGCCTGATGTCGGAAGCCGAGATGCATGGACGCATGAAGCGGCTGCGCGCGGCGCTCAATTTGATCAGCGACTGGACGGTCCCCGGCCTCGAAGCCGGCGTTCGTGCGTTTGCCGAAATCGAGGGCATTGGGATTGGAAAATTCGGCGCACAACTGCGCGCTATTCTATCCGGCGGAGCACCGGCCCCTGACCTCGCGGGGGCCATGACAGCCCTCGGCAGAGACGAGAGTCTTGGCCGAATCGACGACGCACTTTCGCTATCGAACTAAAGGGGTATAAGCCGTCGAAACCTAGGCATTTTCTGACACACGCGAAGGGGGTCTCATGGGCGACACGGCGAGTTTTACTTTCGAGGGCAAGACCGTGGAGTTGCCAGTCCTGCGAGGGACGGATGGCCCCGCAGTGGTCGATATCCGCAAGCTCTACGCAGAGTTGGATGTTTTCACCTACGACCCCAGTTTTACCTCGACCGCCTCATGCGAGAGCAAGATCACTTTCATTGACGGGGACGCGGGCGTTCTCCTGCACCGTGGCTATCCCATCAAGGAACTGGTCGAACAGTCCAGCTTCCTCGAGGTCTGCTACCTCTTGCTACACGGCGAATTGCCGACCGCCCCTGAGTTCGAGACCTTCGAGCACAACATCACCCACCATACGATGTTGCATGAGCAATTTGACCGGTTCTTCAACGGTTTCCGGCGCGACGCTCACCCCATGGCGATCATGACGGGAGCTGTGGGTGCACTCTCGGCGTTCTATCACGACAGCACCAACGTCAACGATCCCGAGCAGCGGATGATCTCCGCCCACCGGATGATCGCCAAGATGCCGACGATTGCGGCGCGGGCCTTCAAATATTCCCGCGGCCAGCCGTTCGTCTTCCCGCGTAACGAACTTTCCTACGCGGAGAATTTCTTGCGGATGTGTTTCTCTGTGCCGGCCGAGGACTGGGTTCCAAATCCGGTGCTGACCCGCGCTATGGACCGCATCTTCATCCTGCACGCCGACCACGAACAGAACGCTTCGACCTCGACAGTGCGGCTGGCCGGCTCTTCGGGCGCGAACCCGTTCGCTTGCATCGCGGCCGGCATTGCCTCGCTATGGGGTCCCAAGCACGGGGGTGCCAACGAAGAGTGCCTCAACATGCTGGCCGAGATCGGGACAGTCGACAAGATTCCTGAGTTTGTGCAGGGCGTTAAAGACCGGCGTCATATGCTGATGGGCTTCGGGCACCGGGTTTACAAAAACTACGATCCCCGTGCGACGGTGATGCAGAAGACCTGCCATGAAGTGCTGGCCGAGGTCGGAGCCGAGAACGATCCGTTGCTGCAGGTCGCGATCGAGTTGGAGAAGGTGGCGCTGAGCGATCCGTTCTTCGTGGAGCGCAAGCTCTATCCGAATGTGGATTTCTACTCCGGCATCACCCTGCGCGCGCTCGGCTTTCCGCCGGAAATGTTCACCGTGCTGTTCGCCCTAGCCCGTACAGTAGGCTGGATTGCTCAGTGGAAAGAGATGGTCGAGGACCCGTCGCAGAAGATCGGCCGTCCGCGGCAGATCTATACCGGCGCACCGGCGCGCACGTTCGTGCCCGTCGACAAACGATAAACCAGAGATCAGCGGCGGTCCAAGATCTCGAGGATCGCCGCGCTCGCAACCGAACTCGGATCTGGCCCGCCGCGCCCCATCTTGACCAGTGCTTCGTTCTGGCGGTCAATCTGTCTGGCCCGAAACTTTGGATCATCTAGGCGCAGCGCTAGCTCGCGCGCGAGGTCGGGCCCGTTGCAATCGTCCTGGATCATCTCCGGCGCCACGAAGGCCTTTGCAGCGATGTTGAACAGCACAACGTACGGCGTTCGGATCAGTCGCTTTAGAATCCAATGGGTGACCGGACCCAGGCGATAGCCAACGACCATCGGACATCCTGCCAGCGCCAACTCCGTCGTCACGGTACCGGAACAGGCGAGCGCGACGGTCGCAGCCTTCATGGCATCGCGCTTGCTGGCCTCACCCTCGATCACATGCGCGCGGTGAGGCCAGCCGGCGACGCGAACTCGCACTAAGTCGGCCACAGTTGGTGCCGCCAGCACGACGATCTGCAGGTCCGGACGATCCACTTTCAGCAGGGTCACAGCCGCCTCAAACTGCGGCATCACACGATCAATCTCCGCCGGTCGACTTCCGGGCAGGACCAGCAGGATCGGCGCATCAGGTGCCGCGCCGATCTCTCTCCGTAACCGTTTCGGATCGGCCCGCGAGAAATCGATAGCCAGGGTGGCGTCGCCGACAAACGTCGTCGCTAGGCCCTCGCTCTCGAACGCTGGCGCATCAAATGTATGGATCGTCAGCAGGTGATCATACCAGCGCGCGGTCGTCCAAGCCCGTCCCGGGCGCGACGCCCAGACCTGGGGGGCGACATATTTGATGATCGGAATTCCGAGCGGGCGCAGCCGTTGCGCGACCCGCAGTGTGAACCCCCAAGAATCGATCAAGACCGCAACGTCAGGCTTCTCACGCCGCGCGAGCGCCGCCGCCTCATCGGCACGCTGCACAACCCTGCGCCACGCCAACAAGCCCTCAAGGAGCCCGAATATGGAAAGCTCAGCGATATCAAAAGGGCTCTCTACGCCCTCCGCCGCCATCCGCTTGCCACCAACGCCCACTAGTCGCACCTGATCTCCCAATTGCGCCCTAAGCGCCCGGGCTAAGGCTGCACCGCGATCATCACCGGAGGCCTCCGCCGCCACCAGCATGACGGTGAGAGGGCGCTTGCTCATGGAAGGTCCGTCGTCTCGGCATCGACACCGAAAACGAAGATCCCGAGCTCATTAGCCAGCGCGATCACCGCCGCGCGATCCAGTACCAACAAGCGGCCCGCTTCGCCGACGATCCCGGCCAGACCCGCACGCGCAACGCCCCGGATGGTCGCCAGCCCGATGGTCGGGAGATCGACGCGGGTTTCCTGAATCGGCTTGGGTGCCTTGGCCAGGACGCCAACAGCGGCACCAGGACGACCTTTCAGGTGCGATGGCAGATCGGCCACTCGGGCCAGCACAGAATCGGTACCCTCCTGGGCCTCAACAGCCAGGACCAAGCCGTTCGCCACCACGGCAGCCTGGCCGACGTCCAGCTGACCGATGGCCCTTGCCACCCGCAACGCCTTCAGGGCATCGGCCATAGCCTCCGGCGTGGGGCCGTGGGTGCCGAGTGGTCCCACCGGGAGGGTCAGGTCATCCATGACCTCATGTGCACCCTCGACCCGGAAACCTTCTTTCTCAAACTCGGCGACCAAGACCCGCAGCATGGCATCGTCGCCCTTGCGCGCCGCGGCTACGACGCGTGGCAAAAGCGCTAGCCCTCGCAGGTCGGGGACCAAGCTCGAAAAGTCGGGTCGCGCTACGTCCCCGGCCAGGCAAATCGTCTGGCACCCAGCTCGTTTCAACGCCTTGAGGCACTTACCGATCTCGGCCAGCCCGACTTCCGCGCCGGCAAACGGCTCCAGGCCGCTGCCCGCAATGCCCTTCAATTTGATCACGAACAGCGGTCGACCTGAACGCTCGCAGTGATGCGCAATCTCGACCGGCAGCCCCCCGCCTCCCGCGATGAGGCCCAGCTTGTCCATCACACTTCGCGGTTCGGTAGACATAGCGGGCGACCAGCATCCGCCCGAATGAAGTCGATGACCTCCATCACCGGCGCGCTGTTGCCATAGGTCGCGGCAGTGTCCTCGATCCGCTCCTGAAAGGTACCCTCCTCGGCGAACAGCAGTCGATAAGCCGAGCGGAGCTCGCTGATTGTCTCGCGACTGAAGTCGCGGCGCTTCAGTCCGACCAGGTTCAGACCTTCCAAATGGGCGTGGTTGCCCCAGACCATGCCATAGGGAATAACGTCCTTGGTCACGGCGGCCAGTCCACCGATGAAAGCGTAGCGACCGACGCGGCAATGCTGGTGTACAGCGGCCAGCCCGCTGACGGTCACAAACTCTCCGACGTGAACGTGTCCACCCAGGGTCGCCGAGTGCGCCAGCACCACATTGTTGCCAACGATGCAGTCATGCCCGACGTGGCTGGTCGCCATGTAGAACCCGTCACTGCCGACCCGCGTGAAGCCGTCACCACCCGGGGCACCGATATGCATCGTCACATGCTCCCAGATCCGGTTGCGGTCGCCGATCACGAGCTCGGTCGGCTCATCGCGATAGCCCACATGGTGCGGCGGTCCGCCCAGATTGGAAAAATTGCGAACGGAGCAGTCCTCACCAATGGTCGTGCGGTTCTCGATGACGACATGCGCCAGCACCTCCGTGCGCGCACCGATCTTCACGTGCTCGCCGATGATGGAAAAGGGTCCAATGCGGACGCCGTCAGCCAGTTCAGCGCCCTTTGCCACCAGGGCGGTCGGATGGATTTCGACACTCAAGGCTTCAGGTCTCCACCACCATGGCCGCGAACTCGCACTCCGCCGCGACCTTGTCGCCGACCATGGCCTGACCCGCAAACTTGTAGACGTCGCCCCGATGACGAACGACCCGTACCGGCATCCGAACAACATCGCCCGGCCGCACCGGCGAGCGGAACCTGCAGTTGTCCGCTGACATGAAAAAGATCGCCTTGCCGGTCGTGTCGACCTCCAGAGATTTCGACATCAACACCGCGCCGGTCTGCGCCATGGCTTCGATCAGCAGCACTGCCGGCATTACCGGATAGCTCGGGAAGTGCCCCTGGAAGAAGGGCTCGTTGACGGTCACGCACTTGATCCCGACGATCGACTCGGCGGGCTTGTAGTCCTCACACCGATCGACCAGCAAGAAAGGATAGCGGTGCGGGATTCGCAGCAGGATCTCTGTGATGTCGATATCAGTGGGCCGAAGCCCAACAGGTGCTTTGCGCGTCATTCTTGCCCCTTACCCCTTCGGTGCGCCATCCGCGCGAGCCAGGCCGTTTCCTTCAACCAGTGACGAATGGGCCGCGCGGGCATACCACCCCAGGTTTCGCCCGCGGGTATGTCCTTCATGACTCCGGCTGCCGCACCGACCCGTGCGCCGCTCCCGATGGTGACGTGATCTGCCACCCCGGCGCGGCCACCAAATTGCGCGCCATCGCCGATACTTACGCTGCCAGAAATCCCAGTATGGGCGGCCATCACGCAGTTGCGACCCACCCGAACGTTGTGGGCAATCTGTACAAGGTTGTCGATCTTGGTGTTCTCACCGATCACGGTGTCATCATAGGCACCGCGGTCGATGGTTGAGTTGGCACCAATTGTAACCCCGTCCTGCACAATCACGCGGCCGAGTTGTGGAATGTCGATCAGTCCTGCTGCGCCAGCCGTTGCGCCAAACCCAGGCTCCCCAATGACAGCACCGCTATAGACCTTCACACGGTCCCCTATCAGAGCAAAACCAATGGTGACATTCGGCGCGATTTCACAGTTCCGACCGATTGTGACACCCGGCCCAATGACCGTATTCGCCCCAATGCGAGTTCCACGCCCGACTTGCGCGCCGGGGCCAATCACGACGCCCGGGCCGAGCCAAACATCGGCTTCGAGCAAGACGTCCTCGGCGATGGCTATATCTGCGCTGGCGCGAGGTCGATGAAGGCGCAGTGCCGCAGCGACATAGGCCGCCTGAGGGTTGCCTGAGACCAAGCAGATGCACCCAACAGGTACCAGAGTGGCTAGATCAGCCGGGACAAAGCAGGCACCGGCCCGTGACTGCGCCAGCTCCGCTGCATGGCGGCGGTCACTAAGGAAGGTTACGCTGTCATGGCCGGCTCTGCTCAACACCGAGACTTCGCGGATCACGCGACCTCCGGTGGAGGCGTCGACCAGACGCACCGACGCAAGCTGCGCCAGCTCGTCAAGCCGAACCGGTCCTAGAGTTTCGAAGAAGCGCGGATCCGGCATGAGTCATCTCCGCAACCAAGGCCTGATCCGTGCACCCCGCCCTAGCGGCGCGGTGCAGGCGCTGCTGCCGCAGGTGCCGGGACCGGAGGACGCGCACTCGCAGCGGGCGCAGCGGGTTGGTCCAGACGTTCGCGATCAAACGTGAACTGCGTGATCTTGGCATTCAGCGCGGTCACCACGGCGGGTGTAATGTCCATGCTAGGGTTGGCAAGGTCCAATGTCAGGGCCTCCCGGTTGATTAGCATCGAGCAGGCCCTTGCCTGATAGGCCGTGCGCACCAGCGGCGAGAGCTCGTTGCTAAGGCGGCCCAGCGCCTTTTCCTGTGTGCGCTGCATCTCAGCATTACGCTGTTGAACTTTGCGCTGGAGGGCGTTGGCTCGGACCTGCACCGCCGAGGCGCGGGTCTCGAAGGTGTTCTGGTCGAGCGTACCGCGCTGGCCGTCCAGAGCCTTGGCGTCGTTGTTCAAGGACGTCTCTTCGGCACTGACTTCAGCGCTGGCTTGCTGGGTGAGTTGTTGCAAGCGGGTGAACACGAATTTTCCCACAGTCGAGTCACTGATCGCGCGATCTCCGGAGAACACGCAGACGCCGGGAACTGGCGCGCCATGCGAAACGGGCGGCGGCGCTGCGGTCTGAGCCAATGCGGCCGCGCCTGAGAGCGCAACAGCCGATGCGGCCGTCGCCGCAGCAAGAATCTTGAAGGTCATGTTTTCTAGAACCTGGTTGAGGTGGAGAACCGGAAGGTTTCGGTTCTATCGTAGGTTTCCTTAGCCAAAATGCGGCTAAAATCGAAGCGGATCGGGCCCATAGGCGATTTCCAGAAGATGCTGACACCTGCCGAGGCGCGCAGGCTTAGATCGTCCCGGATGCAGACATTTCGCGTGCCGGCTTTTGCCAGGTTGTTGATCGTCTTGGTCGGATCCGTTGGATCAATGATCGTTGGTTTCAGACAATCCAAGTCGCCCGCGCGGTAGTTACGATCCGCTTTGTCGAGCAGGCCAAGCGTACCGACATCGCTGAAGACCGCGGCCTTGATGCCGTATTGTTCCGGCAGGAAAGTAGGTACGGTCAACTCGAACGTCCCGATGGCAAATGCCTTGCCGCCGAGGGCGTCAGAGCGCTGCGATGACAGATCGCGCGGTCCGATACCTGCTGTCTCGAAGCCACGGAAATTGAGTCCGCCCTTGTAGTAGCGGTCGTTGATGCGGACGCTGTCTCCCGACCAACCCAGGACATATCCGGCTGATCCGACGGCTGAGAAGATGAAGTCCTTGGTGATCCCGTAGTACCAGCCTGTTTCAAGGTCCGTGCGTATGAAATTTACGTCGCCGCCCAGGCCTGCGATATCTTGGTTGAAGTCGACGTAGAAGCCGCGCGTCGGGTTCAGGTAGTCGTTGCGGCGGTCCAGACGCGCGCCGTATCCTATCAACGAGGTCAATCGCTTACCGACCTGTTCGCATAGCGACGCCGATAGCACCACACCCTGGCTCGGATCGCAGAGCAAACCGTCGATCTGGATGTCATCCTGCCGCAGGGTGTAGCGCACGGAGCCGCGGCTATCGATACTCAGAGGGAAGTTCGCGCGGAAGGTGGTGCCGAACGTCGTCGTCTTGTAGGCCGAGAACTGCGACAGGTCGTAACGATAGCCATAAAGGTAAACGCCGGCCGCAACGTCGCGCCCCAGGAAGCGCGGCTCGGTGAACGAGACGTCTAGCTGTTGCCGCAGGGAGCCGACGGATATCCGAGCGCGGGTATCCTGACCGCGGCCCCGGAAGTTTCGCTGGGTAATGCCTAAGTCCAGAACCAGCTTGTCAACGGACGAGTAACCGGCGCTGAACGACAGTTCGCCGGTCGGCTGCTCCTCGACCTTCACCTGCAACGCAGTGCGATCCGGCGAGGAGCCCGGTATCTCTGTGATTTCGACGTCTTTGAAGAAGCCCAGGTTTCGAATCTGACGCTTAGACCGGTCGACCAAGGCACGGTTGTAGGCATCGCCCTCAACGACGCTCATCTCGCGGCGCACGACATAGTCCAGGGTCTGAGTATTGCCGACGATGTCGATGCGATCCACGTAGACGCGCGGACCTTCCTTCACCTGGAAGGTGACGTCGACCACACCCTTGGCCCGGTCTGGCGTGTAGTTCGGTCGAACGTCCACGAACGCGAAGCCGGCAGCCCCGGCCGCAAACGTCAGCGCGTCTGTCGCCTGCTCGATCTGTTCGTCTTGGTAGATTTGCCCCGAACGGACCGGCACCAGCGCCTCCAGAACAGTCTTGTCCAGCTTCTGAAGTTCGGTCTCGACCTTCACCTTGCCGAACTTATATCTTGGGCCCTCGTCGATTGTGTAGGTGACGACAAAGCCGTTCTTATCCGGGGCTAGTTCGGCCACCGCTGACGTCACTCGGAAGTCATAGTAGCCACGATTGCGATAGTGTTTTCGCAACTGCTCTTTGTCGTATTCCAGGCGATCAGGATCATAGTTGGCGTTGGTACTGGAGAAGAATTTGTACCAACGCGACTCGTCGGTCACGACCACGTCCCGCAGATCGTTGTCTGAGAATGCCTTGTTGCCCAAGAAGTTGACCGACAGGATCCCGCTCTTCGGGCCTTCATCGATCTTAAAGATCAGATCCACCCGCTTTTGGGGTAACTCGATGATCTGTGGTGTCACATTGGCCGAGATGCGGCCCGAACGACGATAGAGTTCAACAATGCGCTGGACATCGCTCTGAGCCTTGGCGCGCGTGAAAATGCCCCGTGGGCGCACCGTCACTTCGTCGCGCAGCTTGTCTTCCTTCAGGCCCTTGTTGCCCTCAAATATCACGCGATTGATGATGGGGTTCTCGACGACTGTGACGATCAGGTCACCGCTCTGGAAGTCGACCTTCACGTCAGAGAACAGGTCGGTGCGAAACAGGGCCTTGAGCGCAAGATCGATCTTTGCCGAATCAACACGCTCGCCCGCCTGAACCGGCATGTAGGACACGATGGTCGATTGCTCGATCCGCTCGTTGCCCTGCACCAGGATGCGTTGCACGATTCCGCCCTGATCCGCCTGAGCGAAGGCCGCTTGGGGCGCAACAAAGGTGGTCGTGCCCAACAGTAGGGCGAGGCCGGAAGCAAGCGCGGCGCGTGTAGCGCAAGTTTGAAACATCGAATCAGCCGGTTGAGGGACGAGCAGGCCTAAGAGAATAGGCTGCCGAACAGATTGAACACACGAAGGCGGTGCAAATCGTTCCAAGTGGCGAACAACATCAAACCAAGGACGAGCGCAAGGCCTACCCGGTACCCTGCCGCCTGAACCTTGGCGGCAAGAGGGCGCCGCGTGACCGCTTCGTACGCGTAGAACATCAAATGTCCCCCATCCAGCACTGGAACGGGGAGTAAATTCATAAAACCGATGCTGACCGAGATTAGCGCTGTGATCTGAATCAGATTGAGACCAACGCCTGCTAGCATCCCGCCGAAATCCGTCGTGCCCTCCGCGCCCAACTGTGTCACGTTCTTCGTGACCTCCGCGATACCAAGCGGGCCGCGAAGTTGGTCGGCGCTGACCTGCCCGGTGATCATCCGGCCTAGGTAATAGACTGTGGACGTGACGACGTTCCACGTACGTTTTGCACCTGCACCGATGGCCTCAAGAGGCGCATATCGAATACGAACGTAATCATTCCGCGCAATTGAAAGTTGTATGCCCAGCGCACCAACTTTTTGCGATCCCGCCACACGGTCTTTCTGGATTTCCCAGCGCGGCGTCGCGGTAAGATCCTGCCGGCCCCCGGCACGTTCCACCGTGAACGTGGTCGCAACGCCGCCGCGCATACGGATCATCTGCTGAACGTCGCCGAAATTTTTCATCTCGCGGCCGTTCACGGCGACAACCGTGTCGCCCGATATGAACCCCGCTACCGCTGCCGGGCTGCCGGGCGTGACGGTATCCACGCGGAACGGCAGGACCATGTCGCCCAGGCTCATGAACAGCCCGGCGAAAATGGCAATCGCCAGGACGAAGTTCGCGATCGGGCCCGCGGCTACGATGATGACCCGCTGCCAGATGGGTTTGAAGTGGAAATACCGATCAATCTCGCCCGCGCGCCCCTCCGAGACGAGTTGGCGTTTCAGGGACGCCAAATCTTCGGCATCCGGTATGCTGGCCGCATTCTCGTCCCCGGCAAACCGCACATAGCCGCCTATAGGTGCCCACCCAATACGCCACTCTACGCCCGACTTGTCGGTCCAGCTGGCGAGCGGTCGGCCAAAGCCGATCGCAAACCGATCAATCTTGGTGCCTAGGGCCTTTGCGGCCAAGAAGTGACCCATCTCGTGGATCGTCACCACGACACCCAACACCAGGAGAAAGGGCAGCGCTGACAGCAGAATAGTTTGCGCAAGTTGCATCAAGCGATCTGTTCCTCAGGCCGCAAACTGGCCAGCAACGACATCGTCGGCGAGACGACGCGCCTCAGAATCGGTATTTCGAGCCAGTTCAACAGCGTCAGCATCCTCTATGGGCGCATCCGAAGTCCGCCCCATGCGCTCGAGTGTTTCGGCGACAACATTGGCGATATCAAGGAAGCTGATCCGTCGGTCAAGAAAAGCGGCAACGGCGCGCTCATTCGCGGCATTCATCGCCGTTGGGGCCCGCCCCCCCGCAGCCAGGGCATTTTTTGCAATCGTCAGGGCTGGAAATTTCACAGGATCGGGGTGCTGAAAGGTCAGCGGCCCTGCTGTGACCAAGTCAAGTCTGGGTGCCGGCCATGGCAACCGATCTGGCCAGGCGAATGCAAACGCAATCGGCGGGCGCATATCGGGTGGCCCAAGCTGCGCCAACGTCGAACCGTCGGCATACTCCACCATGCTGTGAATGATCTGCTGTGGATGAACCAGAACTTCGATCCGTTCCGGAGGCATGGCGAACAGGTAGGCGGCCTCGATGACCTCCAGGCCCTTATTCATCATCGTAGCGGAATCGATGGAAATCTTGGGGCCCATTGCAAAATTGGGATGGGCCAGCGCCTGCTCCAGGGTCGCGGAGGCCATCTGGGCCTGGGTTGCGTCTCGGAAGGGGCCGCCGGACGACGTTAGGATGAGCCGCGACACGTGCTCTGCCACTGAGGGATCCAGTACCTGGAAAATCGCGGAATGTTCCGAATCCACTGGAACCACGACGCCACCCGCGCGCTTCGCCGTGCGAAGCAAATAGGGTCCAGCGCAGACGAGACTTTCTTTGTTTGCAAGGGCGATCACTGCGCCGGTCTTAGCAGCGGCCAGTGTGGGCGCGAGGCCTGCGAACCCGACGATCGCGGACATGACCCATTGGGTCTCTTCACCTGCCACGTCGGTCACGGCTTGATCACCGGCCGCGGTCGCGATGCCTGAACCTTTCAGGCGCTCACGAAGCTCTGGAAGAGCGCGCTCATCTTGGATCACTGCCACCCGGGGGCGCCATCGCAACGCTTGTTCTGCCAATCGCGCCGCATTGCGTCCGCCGGTCAGGCCCACAACCTCTACCTCAGCACCCGACTGCGCCAAGACGTCTAGGGTCGAGACTCCGACGGAGCCGGTCGCGCCTAGGATGGTGATCTTACGCGGCAGGCTCAATGTCCCCATCCCAACTGGTTCGCGAGCCGAAGCGACGCAAGGACGACCACGGCGAACATCAATCCATCGACCCGGTCCAAAAGGCCGCCGTGACCCGGGATTAGGTCGCCGGAATCTTTGACCCCGAAGCGCCGCTTCAAGGCGGACTCCCATAGATCACCCGCCATGGTCGCAAGCCCCGTCGCCAGACCGATGAGCGCGGCTGCCCAGATGTTCAGGTTGAAATAGGGTAGAGACGCCATCAAGATCCCAGCGCTCATGGCCGCAAGGCAACCGCCGATGAAACCCGACCAAGTTTTGTTCGGCGAAAACCGGGGCCAGAGCTTTGGGCCCTTGAGCGCCGAGCCCACGGCGAAGGCTCCGATGTCGGCCGCCCAGGTGGCGGCAAACAACATTCCTGTCCACCAAGCACCTTGATGCGTCTGACGCAACCAGACCAGACAAATCGCTGCCGGTGCGATGTAGAGCACTCCATATGCTGCATCGGCTGGCCGCTCGGCAACTCCACGCGCGATGACGGCGGCAATCAACGCAGCGACCAGCATGGCGGCCCAAGCCTCAACATAGTGGCCACGGTAGCCGACGAACACAGCGACCAACACCGCCGCAGCCACAGCCGTCGCTACCCGGGTCGATGCCACCGGGGCGCTCATCCCGCCCCATTCGATCGCTAACAGTGCGACCCCGACGGCAATCAGAACCAGATAGGGCCAACCGCCGAACCAGGCTGCCGCCATAACAGCCGGGATCAGCACCGCAGCCGACGCTATGCGCAGGCCGAGATTCGTCCAATCGAACCGCTTAGCCGGCTGCAAGGACGTCATCGGAAGCGACGGCACCATAGCGGCGATCACGCTTGGCGAACTCCTCGAGTGCGGCCTTCAGGTGCCCCTCGCCATAGTCCGGCCAGAGCACATCCTGGAACACCAACTCAGCATAGGCGGCCTCCCATAAGAGGAAATTTGAAAGTCGATGCTCGCCCGAGGGTCGCACGATAAGGTCGGGCGGCGGCGAGCCTTGGGTCGCGAGATACTGACCCATCAAGCGTTCATTCAGGTCTTCTGGCTTCAAACGCTTTTCAGCCACCTCGACCGCGAGACGCCTAGCAGCGTCCGCAATGTCTGCCTGTCCGCCATAGTTGAACGCGATATTCAGATGGAAGTGGTCATTCGCCTCAGTGCGCGCCTGAGCATGGTCCACCATGCGCAGCAATTCAGGCGAAAGCCCCTCGCGGCGCCCGATGACGCGGACACGAACACCTTCACGCTCCAGCCGCCCGATGTCGGACTCGAGATAGCGTCTGGGCAGAGCCATCAATTCGGCGACTTCGGCGGCTGGACGGCTCCAGTTTTCGGTCGAAAAGCCGAAAACGGTTAGCCATCGGATGTTCAGCCTCGGTGCCGCTTCTACCGTACGTTTTAGCGCCTCGACGCCGGCGCGATGGCCGAGCGAGCGAGGCATCCCCCGCTGCTTTGCCCACCGCCCATTGCCATCCATAACAATTGCAACGTGCAACGGTTGCGCAGCCCCGATTGAGGCTGGCCGGCTGTCGAACGACGGTGTCTTAGAAACGGCCATGGGCGCGATCAGAATCCTACGCGGGGCTCAAACTTGCATGATCTCTTGTTCTTTTGTTTTCAAGGTTTCGTCCACGCGCTTGATGGCTTCGTCGGTGATCTTTTGCACTTCCGACTCAAGCTTTTTTTCTTCGTCCTCACCGATTACGCCGTCTTTCTTGGCTTTGCGGCAATCGTCGTTGGCATCACGGCGGACGTTTCGGATCGCGACTTTCTGGTGCTCAGCGTACTTGCCGGCCAACTTAGCTAAGTCCTTGCGGCGGTCCTCAGTCAGCGGAGGGATCGGCAAACGCAGGGTCGTACCGTCGACCACGGGGTTTAGACCGAGGTCAGACGCCCGGATCGCCTTCTCCACCGAAATCACCAAGGCGCGATCCCAGACCGCAATACTGAGCATCCGCGGTTCCGGCACGCTTACAGCACCAACCTGGTTGATCGGCACAGAGGATCCGTAGGCATCCACGCGCAGTTGATCCAAAAGACTGGCGGAGGCCCGGCCCGTACGCAGCGATCCGAACTCGTCAGCCAGGGCCGCGACGGCCCGGTCCATACGGTCTTTGTATTTGGAGAGCACAGGCTTCTCGGTTGCGGCCATTGCGGCGACTCCGTCTCTTGATCGTGGGCTGGACTGTAGACGTCAGGCGATGGTCGTGAAGACCCCTTCGCCATTCAAGACCTTTAGCAGGTTACCCCGCTCGCGAATGTTGAACACCACGATAGGGATGTGATTGTCACGCATAAGGCTCACTGCAGAGGCATCCATGACCCTAAGGTTCTTGGCCAGGACTTCCTGATAGCTCAGCGTGTCGTAACGCTTCGCGTCAGCGTCTTTCTTCGGGTCGGCTGAATAGACACCATCGACGCTGGTGCCCTTGAAAAGCGCGTCGCACCCCATTTCCGCTGAACGCAGGGCGGCTGGCGTATCCGTCGTGAAGAAGGGGGCGCCGAGGCCCGCGGCAAAAATCACAACCCTACCCTTCTCCAGATGCCGAAGGGCACGGCGACGGATGTAGGGCTCGCACACCGCTTCCATGGGAATGGCCGACTGCACACGCGTGTAGACACCCGCTTTCTCAAGCGAGGCTTGAAGCGCCAGCGCATTCATAACGGTTGCCAGCATGCCCATGTAATCGGCGCTAGCCCGCTCCATTCCCGCCTCAGCCAGCGCCGCGCCGCGAAAAATATTGCCGCCGCCGACGACGACACAAACCTGCACCCCGGCCTTTACCACTTGTGCAATCTCTTCGGAGACGCCCGCCAAAGTCTTGGGGTCGATCCCAAAGCTGTCACCACCAACCCCAGCCTCGCCTGAAAGCTTCAGGAGGATACGCTTGAAGCGGGGCGTGCTGGTGGCCATCAGAGAATCCCGGGTGTTCATGAGCAACATACAGCAAGGGCGCGGCGCGTCGAACGCGCCGCGCCCTTGGAAAGGCAATCAAAGCGACTTTTAGGTCTTGGTCATTGACGCGACTTCAGCGGCGAAATCGAGCGCTTCCGTCTTTTCGACGCCCTCACCCAGGGCAAAACGCACGAAGGCCTTGACCGAAACCGGCGAACCCAGCGTCTTGGCGGTCTCGGCGATGAGTTGCTCGATGGTCTGATCCGGATTCATCACGAAGGGTTGCTTCAGAAGCACGACCTCTTCCTGCCATTTCCGAATGCGGCCCTCGATCATCTTTTCAACCACACCAATGGGTTTGCCGGATTCTAGCGCCTGGTCGGTCAGGAATTTCTTCTCTTTCTCGACCGCCGCGGGATCCAGATCAGCTTCCGTCAGCGCCAACGGCGGCGCGGGCGTACCAGCTACGTGCATGGCGATCTTACGACCTACGTCGCGCAGAACGTCCGGATCTCCGGCACCTTCCAAGGCCACCAGCACCGCCAGCTTCGCCACGTCGTCGCCCTGTTTGTTGTGCAGGTAGATCGACACAGCGCCTTGGCTAACGGACAGGCGAGCCGAGCGACGCAAGCGCATGTTCTCGCCAATGGTCGCGATCATGTTGGTGATCACGTCCAAGACGACCTCTCCCTTCGAAGTCTTAGCGGCGTTGATTGCGTCGACGTCGCCATCGACACCCAGGGCCACCGTGGCGAATTCACGCGCCGCGTTCTGGAAGATGTCGTTCTTCGACACGAAGTCGGTTTCGGCGTTCAGCTCAACAAGCACACCGGTCTTGCCGTCAGCACCCAGCATGCCGGCGACGAGGCCTTCAGCGGCGGCACGGTCGGCCTTTTTTGCGGCTTTCGACAGACCCTTGGCGCGCAGCCAATCGATGGCGGCTTCCATGTCGCCGTTGTTTTCTTGCAAGGCGCGCTTGCAGTCCATCATGCCAACGCCTGATTTATCGCGCAGGTCCTTGACCAGCGCAGCGGTGATTTCCGCCATGGTCAGCTCCTTCATTTGTTTTGGATCGAATCGGCTCGGGCGTTGCCGCCCGACCCAGGTGCTACTCGCTGGTCGCCTCGGCATTGCCTTCGACCGCCACAGCAGCGGTTTCGGGTTCGGCCGCCGCGGGCGTCTCGGGTTCGGCCGCTGCCGTCATCTCAGCTTCCAGGGCCGCAGCCTCGGGGGCCGAGACAGCCGGTTCCGCCACTGGTTCCGGCGTCAATTGGCGAGCCAACGTCGGCTCCATCGGCGCTTCCGACGCGCCCAGATCAACGCCAGCAGCCGACTGACCCGCAGCCAGACCGTCCAGGATCGAATCCGCCAATAGATCGCAGTAGAGTTGGATCGCGCGGGCGGCATCGTCGTTACCCGGGATCGGATAGGTGATGCCGTCCGGGTTGCAGTTGGTGTCAAGGATGGCGATCACCGGAATGTTCAGCTTGCGGGCTTCAAGGATGGCAATGGCTTCCTTGTTGGTGTCGATTACGAACATCAGGTCGGGAATGCCGCCCATGTCCTTGATCCCGCCAAGGCTCAGCTCCAGCTTGTCGCGCTCGCGCGTCATCTGCAGCAGTTCCTTCTTGGTACGCCCTTGGCCCTCACCCGCCAACAGGCCGTCCACTTCGCGCAGCCGGGCAATAGAGCCGGATACGGTGCGCCAGTTGGTGAGCGTGCCACCCAGCCAGCGGTGGTTCACGTAATACTGAGCGCAACGCTTGGCGGCCACAGCGATGGGATCAGATGCCTGACGCTTGGTCCCGACAAACAGGATGCGGCCACCGCCAGCTGCAACTTCGCGCACTTTTACAAGCGCTTGGTGCAACAGCGGGATCGACTGTGACAGGTCGATAATGTGAATATTGGAGCGCGAGCCAAAGATGAACTTGTCCATCTTCGGGTTCCACCGGTGCGTCTGGTGGCCGAAGTGGGCACCGCTCTCCAGGAGCTGGCGCATAGAAAAATCAGGCAGAGCCATCGTCTGTATC
This sequence comes from Alphaproteobacteria bacterium, assembly GCA_043743295.1. Taxonomy (GTDB): domain Bacteria; phylum Pseudomonadota; class Alphaproteobacteria; order Caulobacterales; family Caulobacteraceae; genus Phenylobacterium. Next base: position 18,674 of record JAYTWT010000069.1, read on the forward strand.
TCGTCTTTCTTCCGGTTGAACCTCCGCAGGCAAACCCTCCCAAGGGGAGGACCGGATCGGACAAGACGGGATGTCTCCCCGCCAAAGCCGCACGCCTACGTGTGGATTGGAGCTACGCATCTAGGGGGAAGCGCCAGAAATAGCAAGTCCGGGACGAGGCCTCAGCGCTTCTTCTTAGCGTCCGGTCCGAATAAGCTGGTTCCCGCCTGGGACTTATAGGGCTCATACGGCTTGTAGGCCGCGGCCGCAGGCGGTGGGCTGTATATCTTGGGTTTCGATAGGACTGGCGAGGGGTCATAGGCCGACTTGAACGGCGCTGTCGTCGTCGATCCAGCAGCCCCCGTGGGCCTTTGAAAGCCGGATGGCGAAGGGGCTTTGCCGAACTCGGCGGCGGCGGGACCCGCAAGCGCAGCGATAGCCCCGGCCAGGATGAGCAGCGATTTCATATGGTAACTCTCGATTGCATGAATATTGAACACACGCAGAACGGAACCGGTCAAGAGTGATTTTGCTCTAAACATCCTCAATGAACACCACGCCAGGAGCGGTCTTGAGCGCGCCGCGGACGCCGCCGTCCAGAATGAAGCGGCCCGGCAGTTTCAGTTCGACCTCACGCCCGCCCCCCAACGCGGCCACCAGAACGACCTCGCCGCCCCTAGCGGTTTCGACGCCAAGCCGCTTTTTGATCGCCTCGATCTCAGCACTTCGGGGCACGATATGCACCCGCAGGCCAGCCACCACATTGGCGATGGCCTTGTCCATGGGCTCCACGTCGTCAGCAAAGAACCGGACCTCGCCGTCGCTGGCCTTCGCACGGACCTTCAGACACACGGCGCGGCCGGGTTCCAACAGGTCCCGGCACTTGGTCAGGGTTTCCGGTGGAAACAGCACCTCGTACTCCCCCGTCGGATCGGAGAGGGTCACAAAGGCGAACTTGCCCCCCGCCCGCGCCGGTCGCTCCTGCTTGCGCCGAATGACCCCCGCCATTCGCAACGCCTCGGCGCCGCCAAGTGCCTTAGGAATCGCGTCGGCCAGCAAGTCGGTACGCTTGCGCCGCAAGGCCTCCACCATATCGTCCAGCGGATGGCCCGACAGGTAAAATCCGACGGCCGAGAGTTCCTCATCCAGTCGCTCGACAGGGCTCCAGCCTTCATGCCTCACCAAACGCGGACGATGGCCGCCACTCAGGTCTTCGCCGAACAGGCTGACCTTGCCCTCAGCGCGGTCTGACGCCAGAGCCTGGCCGTGACCGACCAGAACGTCGGCAGACGCCACGACCTCGGCGCGGTTAGGATGCAGGCTGTCGAAAGCACCGGCGCGGGCCAACGTCTCAAAGGTGCGCTTGTTCACCTGCCGCGGATCGACCCGCTCGACAAAGTCGAACAGGTCGCGGAACGGGCCGCCCTGCCGGCGAACCGTCACCAGATGCTCCATCGCCTGCAGACCGACGTTACGGATGGCACCCAGCGCATAAAGCACCTCGCCCTCCTCAACATCGAAGTCGGCGGACGAGCGGTTGATGCAAGGGGGGCGGACGGTCACGCCGAACCGCTTGGCGTCCTGATAGAACACCGCCAGCTTATCCGTATTGGCCAGGTCCAGGCTCATCGATCCGGCAAAGAATTCGACGGGCGCGTTCGCCTTTAGCCAGGCTGTTTGGTAGGCGATCAGCGCATAGGGCGCGGCGTGCGATTTGTTGAAACCGTAGCCGGAGAACTTTTCCATCAGTCCGAACAGGGTGTCGGCGATAGCCTTGTCCACGCCCCGCTCGGCAGCACCGGAGGCGAAGCGGGCCCGCTGCTGGTCCATCTCCTCCTTCTTTTTCTTGCCCATGGCGCGGCGCAGAAGGTCAGCCTCGCCCAGAGAGTAACCGGCCATGGTGCGGGCGATTTGCATCACCTGTTCCTGGTAGACGATTACGCCATAGGTCGGCGTCAGCACCTGCTCCAGCAGCGGGTGATAAAAGTCGAGCTCGCGCCGGCCCATTTTCACGTCGACATAGGCGGGGATCGATTCCATTGGCCCCGGTCGATAGAGCGAGATCAGCGCCGTACACTCTTCTAGAGACGTCGGGCGCAGTTGGCGCAGGGTGTCGCGCATTCCCTGGCCTTCCATCTGGAACACACCCACCGTGTGGCCCGAGGCCATCACCTCATAGGCGGCGGCGTTGTCTAGCGGCAGACCTTCGAGTGGAAACGCCGCGCCGCGCCGCTCCAGGTGCTTCATGGCGCGGCGGATCACGGTCAGTGTCTTCAGGCCCAGGAAGTCGAACTTCACCAGTCCAGCGCTCTCGACCCACTTCATGTTGAACTGGGTGGCGGGAAGATCCGCGCGGGAGTCTCGATACAGCGGCGAAAGCTGGGTCAGGGGCCGGTCGGAGATCACGATGCCGGCGGCGTGGGTCGAGGCGTTGCGATACAGACCCTCCAGCTGAAGGGCGATGTCCAACAGCTTGTCGACCGCTTCGTCGCGACGGCGCTCTTCCTGCAGGCGCGGCTCGATCTCTAGCGCCTGGGCCAGGGTCACCGGGTTGGCGGGATTGGCCGGGACCATCTTGGCCAGACGGTCCACCTGTCCTAGCGGGAGTTGCAACACCCGGCCTACGTCGCGCAGCACGGCACGCGCCTGCAGGGTACCGAAAGTGATGATCTGGGCTACCCGGTCACGGCCATAGCGGCCCTGGACATAGGTAATCACCTCATCGCGGCGCTCCTGACAGAAGTCGATATCGAAGTCGGGCATCGAGACCCGCTCAGGGTTCAGGAACCGCTCGAAAATCAGCCCGTACCGCAGTGGGTCAACACC
>JAYTWT010000070.1:0-2978 GCA_043743295.1 Alphaproteobacteria bacterium
GGGTTCCCCGCCGCCAGTTCGGAGGTGGCGCAGCGCAGGGTCTCGATGACGCTTTCCACCGTCTCGCCGTAGCGCGCGTAGGGGATGCACTCGCCCACCCCCTCGGCGACGCCATCCGAGAGTTGCGCCACCACCACCTCGGCATGGGTCTTCACGCCGCGCGAGATGCGGAATGGCGCACGGAGCGGCAAGCGCTCAGCCTTGACATCCAGCCTTTGGTTTTCCGCCACACTCAGCAATCCTCTGAGCGGCGTTCGAATGGCGACGCGGCCCAGTGTTGAAGATCATAGTGCTACGTTCGTTCAGGGACACTGAACACAAAAACGCGCGCCACGAACCTTGACCGGAACCGGCATGGCGCGGAGGTTCCGCTCCATGATCACGACGCTTCAATTCATCCAGGGCCTGCCCAAGGCCGAGCTCCATCTGCACATTGAGGGCAGCCTCGAGCCGGAGCTAATGTTCGAACTGGGTCGGCGCAACGGCCTGACTTTGCCGTTTGCCACGGTGGAGGCGGTGCGCGAGGCCTATGCTTTTTCGAACCTGCAGGACTTCCTGGACATCTACTACCAGGGGGCCGGCGTGCTGATGACCGAGCGCGACTTCCACGACCTGGCCATGGCTTACTTCCAGCGCGTGGCGGTGGATGGGTGCCATCATGTGGAACTGTTTTTCGATCCTCAAACCCATACGGATCGCGGCCTGCCCTTCTCTATTGCCGTAGACGGCCTGCTGGCTGGGATGGCCGAGGCGGGGCGGACTCTGGGAATCACGTCCAGTCTGATCCTTTGCTTCCTGCGCCATTTGGACGAGGGCGCCGCCTTCGCCACCCTGAAGGCGGCCGAGCCCTATCTGGATCGGATTGTCGGGGTCGGACTGGACAGTTCTGAGTTGGGACATCCGCCCGCCAAATTTGCCAAGGTGTTTGCGGCTGCGGGTACGATGGGGCTGAAGCGCGTTGCGCATGCTGGCGAAGAAGGCCCCCCCGACTTTGTTTGGGAGGCGCTGGACCTTTTGAAGGTCGACCGCATCGACCATGGCAATCGGGCGCTAGAAGACCCGACCCTCGTCAAGCGCCTAGCCCAGCAGGGCATGACGTTGACAGTCTGCCCGCTGTCGAATCTCAAACTTTGCGTCGTCGGCGACCTGAAGTCGCATCCCCTGAAGCGCATGTTGGACCTGGGCCTGAGGGCTACCATCAACTCTGATGACCCGGCCTATTTCGGGGGTTATCTCGGGCAGAATTGGACCGAGACCGCGCTGGCGTTGAACCTCAGCCGCGCCGATCTGATCACTCTGGCGAGGAACAGCTTCACGGGATCATTCCTGACGCCGGACGCCATCCACCGGCATCTGGCGGACATCGACGCTTACGTTTCGTCGAATTCATAGAAATACATCACGACCGCCTCGGCTTCAGCGCCCCGGGCCTCGTAGAGCGCGCGCGCCGGCTGATTGTCGATGTCTGTTGCCAACCAAGCCTGCTCGCATCCATGGGCACGACTCCAGGCGATCAATTCATCTAGCAGCCGCGTCGCTACGCCCTCCCGCTTGCGGGCCGGCGTGACCCCCAGGTTGTCGATGTAGAGCTCAGTCCGTTGATCCGGATGTCGGTGGATGACGCCGCGCGCCTGGCCCACCACTTCGCCGTTGGACACCGCGACTACCATCAAGTGCGACGGATCGGCCAGATAGGCGGCGAGACGGGCTAGGTCGATGCGTTCATCAAACACATCCTCGGCAACCCGGTCCAGCAACCCGGTCTGGTCCCGCCCAACTCTGACAATGTGCGTATCCATTCCGCGACCATAGGGCTTGCGCCTTGCGCCTGAACAGTTTCATTTCCCGATTGAAGCGGCGCGCCGACGCCGGGAGGATACTCATGAAGTCATTCGCCTTTGCCTTGCTCGCTGTGAGCGCCCTGACCGGCGCCGCCCAGGCCAAGGTGCTTAACGTTGCTCCTGGCCCCGATGCGCAGGAACGCCTGCAGACGGCGCTGCTGGACGCCAAGCCGGGCGACACGGTGCTACTGGCCGCCGGGCGATATGAACTGACCGACGGCCTGTCGCTGGACGTGGACGATGTGACGTTCAAGGGGGCGGGACCCGCCGCCTCTATCCTCTCGTTCAAGGGCCAGAAGGGTGCGGGCGAGGGACTGTTGATCACGTCTGACCGGGTGACGGTACGCGACTTCGCGGTCGAGGATTCACGCGGCGATGGCATCAAATCCAAGGGTGCCGACGAGATCAGCTTTCTGAATGTGCGGGTCGAATGGACCAATGGGCCTAACGAGAAAAACGGGGCGTACGGCGTCTATCCGGTCGCCTCCACCAACGTGCTGATCGACAAGGTTGTGGTGAAGGGCGCGTCCGATGCGGGCATCTATGTCGGTCAGTCCAAGAACATCATCGTCAGGAATAGCCGCGCCGAATTCAATGTGGCCGGGATCGAGATCGAGAACTCGATGAACGCCGATGTGTTCGACAATGTCGCCACCCACAACGCGGGCGGCATCCTGGTGTTCGACCTGCCGAACCTGCCGGTGATGGGCGGCAACTCGACGCGCGTGTTCAAAAACCACGTGGTCAACAACGACACCCCGAACTTTGCGCCGAAGGGCAATATCGTCGCCGGTGTGCCGACCGGCACGGGCGTGATGATCATGGCCAACCGCAACATCCACGTCTTCGAGAACGAGATCGACGGCAACGGCTCGTCCGGTGTGATGGTGCTGAGCTACACCCAGAAATTCACCGACAAGACCTACAATCCCCTGCCGCGCGATGTCGTGGTTCACGGCAACAAGCTGGGGCGAAATGGCTTTGATCCCAAGTTCAATGGCGGGCCAATGATCGCCAAGGCGCTGGGCGGGAGCATACCGTCGGTGATCTGGGACGGCGTGACCGGCTATCCGGGCATCGAGGGCGCCGTGAAGGTGCGCCTAACCGACGGGCCGGTGCTGAACCTGCGCCTGCCAG
>JAYTWT010000071.1:0-4634 GCA_043743295.1 Alphaproteobacteria bacterium
CGGCTCACAGGTTGCCATATTTACCCCGGCACCGTTGGAGGGACAGCGGCTGGTGGTGGGATCAACCTTGAGCCCATCAGAGCAGGCCACGTCGAACACTTGTTCCTTGGCCGTGCCATTCTCGATCCAGCCTTTGACGATCTGCGCGCGCTGCAGGTATCCGGACCGAGGATCGCGGACCGTCCAAACCAGAAACTGCGGCACCTTGCCCTTTGACGGGGCCAAATCGCCGCCCATCGGCACGCCGCGCGCATAGGCCTGGCGCACCGTGTCGGCGCGCGTGGTCAGATCCGCAGGAAAGTCATAGCTGCCGAAGAACCGCACGCGGATACGCGGGCCTGAGGTCGCGAACGTCTCCTTGCGACGAAACGCGGCATAGATGGCATCGCGGGAATTCTCCTCGGCCCAAACGGCCGCAAGGCCCGAGGCCCCCCAGGCTTGGTAGCGACCGCCGGTCGTCTTGGTGTCGACGCCCTCCCAGGTCTTGGCACCGGCCCGCGGGGTCGAACCGCGCCGTTCGGGTAGCCCGTCCGGGACGCCGGTTTTGCTGAAGTAGTTCACTTCCTCGACGCTGCCGGGGGCGGCATTGTGGGTGTCGGACGCGGCGACGAAGCCCAGCTTGAACGGGTTGAAGCCGCTCTTCGACTGCATGAGGATGCCTTGCTTCAGAGCTTCCCGCACATAGCCGCCCGCGAACTTTGTCACCTCCTTGTTGGTGCCGATGTAGCTCTCCATGATCTCGAAATTCGCCCACTCGTCGTTGGGCGATAGCGAGGGGTGAACCTCAGAAGTGCCCTTGATCTGGGTGATCTCCACCAGCGGCTCGTTGCGCATCCGAAGCTCGGCATAGGCGCGGTCGATGGGCCTGCCGTTGAGCCGGACCGAATCGAACATCAGACCGTCACTGCCATTGGAGTTGTGCGGAATAGCCAGAGCTTCAATGCCCTTTGCCCGCCAGCCGTCCATGGTGCGCCACAGGTCCTCAGGGTCGCGGGAATCGTTGTTGGAGAACGGGGTGGCCGGCACATTGGCTCCGCGAAAGATCACATTGCGATGCAGGTTCCGGCCATCCGGGGCCGAGGTGTACTCATAGCCGACCAGTGTGGTGAACCGGCCCGGCTGGTTGTGACGGGCGGCCGCATCGCGGATCTCGGTCCAGGCGCGCGAAGCGATGGCCGGGTCGGTAAAGGCCGCCGGTAAAGTCCCGGCCCGACGGGCTTGGCCGAACGTCTGGAACGCCTTGAGAATTTCCGCTGGGTCGCTGCTGTTGAGGCTCTTGGACAGTGGCAACCCAAACAGCGGACTTTTCGGGTCCCCCGTATCGCGCATGGACGCCAAATACTCCGCGTGATCGGTGATCGCCACGAAGTCTAACGGCCCACCCTGGAGCCGGACCGTATAACCCGCCGCGTGGCCGATGGCCTTGCCCTGGGCAAAGTCATAGGCGTCGTCCGGCGTGCGCCGGACGTTGAAGATGTAGGCGTCATTCGACAGGTAGGTGTGAACGTGCAGGTCGCCGAAATAGGCGTTTCGGTCGGCATTGTAGCCCGGGAGGTGTTGTGAGGCGCTGGCGCTTGGCTGACGCGGCGGCTCAGTTGCGGTTGCGACACGCGTGGACTTTTGGCCGCCGGACTGTTGTCCAATGGCCAGACCTCCCCCGATCAACAATGAAACGCCAGCGACCGCGGCAACCACTACACTCGTTCGAATGGCTTGTTTTTGCATGGCCTTGGCCCTCCCCTCAAACACGATAGAACGCTGAGCCTGTGTTTCAAGCCGCTGTTTTTTCGCTCCCCAGTCGACAAGCGCTGCCGTCTCGGCTTTTGTGCGCCGCTCGTCACATGAACCAAAACAAACCGATTGTTCGAAGGGACGGAAATCCACGATGCCGCCACGCATGTTGCCTGAACCTACACCTGAAACCCGCCATTTCTGGGACGGCTGCAAGGAGGGCGAATTGCGCCTCCAGCGCTGCACCGCCTGCCAACACAGCTATTTCCCGCCGCGACCTTTCTGCCCGAAATGCGCATGTCGAGACGTTGAGGTCTATCCGGCCAGTGGCAAGGGCGTGCTGTGGTCCTATGTGATCAATCACCGCCCACGCCCCGACATGGGCACCGAGCCCTATGCGATCGCGGTGGTGAAGCTGGAGGAGGGCCCGCAGTTGATGACCAACATCGTGGACTGTCCGCAGACGCCCGAGGCACTGCAGCTCGACATGGCGGTCCAGGTCAGTTTCGCCAAACAGACCGACGACATCACCCTTCCCCTGTTCGCACCTGTGAAGGGCTGAGATCCATGAAACAAAAATCCGTTGCGGTCGTCGGTGCCGCTGAAACCACCAAGATGGGCCGGATCCCGGACGTGTCTGTCATCGGCCTGCACGCCGATGCCGCACTCAACGCCATGGCCGATTGCGGCCTGAAGCCGTCGGACATCGACGGTGTGGCTTGCGCCGGTATCAGTCCTACAGAATTGGCTCACTATCTGGGCATCACACCAACCTATGCCGACGGCACAAGCGTTGGCGGCTGCTCGTTCATGCTGCACGTGCGCCACGCTGCGGCAGCGATTAACGAGGGGCTCTGCACCACCGTGCTGATCACCCATGGCGAGTCAGGAAAATCTCGGGTCGGAGCCGGTGGCTTCGGTCGTTCGCCCTCCAGCCTGATGGGTCAGTTCGAGATGCCCTATGGCGTCACCAGTCCGCCGACCATGTTCACGATCCCCGTTCTCCGCTACCTGAAGACGTACGGCCTCAGCGAGGAAGATCTGGCGTGGGTCTCGGTGATCCAGCGGGAGTGGGCGGCCAAGAATCCGCGGGCTTCGTTCAAGGATCCGATCACGGTCGACGACGTCCTGAACTCACCGATGATCGCCTGGCCGTTCCGACTGCTGATGTGCTGCCTGGTCACCGATGGCGGCGGGGCCCTGATCCTGACCTCGGCGGAGCGGGCCAAGGACTTCAAGACCAAGCCGATCTACGTCCTGGGCACGGGCGAGAGTGTCGAAACCCCACTGGTCAGCCAGATGGAGGACTTCACCTCGTCCAAGGCGTTCCGAGTCTCTGGCAAGAAGGCGTTTGACGAAGCGGGCCTCAAGCATGCCGATGTCCATCACCTGATGATCTATGACGCCTTCGCGCACCTGCCGCTCTATGGCCTAGAAGACCTAGGGTTCTGCAAACCTGGCGAGGCGGCGGGCTTCATCCGCGAGCGCAACACGGCGATTGGGGGCAAACTGCCGCTGAACACCAACGGCGGCGGGCTCTCCTATATGCATTCCGGCATGTACGGCATGTATGCCCTGCAGGAGAGCGTGCGGCAGCTGCGCGGAACGGCGGCGGCCCAAGTGCCCGGTGCGCGGAACAGCGTCTGTCACGGCGTCGGCGGTATGTTCGGAGCATCGGGAACGGTGATCTTCTCGAACGAGGCACCCTGATGCTTAGCCGGGCGTGGCTCGTGGCGCTGATCGCGCTGCTGGCCGCGCCCGCCGTCGCCGAGACGCTGACCCTGCGCGGCACCCTGACGGGTGCCGACCATCAAACTTATCGCGAAGTCCCGTTCCGGGTTCCGGCAGGGACCACCTCGGTCACCGTGGCTTTCACCTATGACGGCAAGGACCAGAAAGCGGTTATCGATCTTGGCCTGCGCGATCCCCAGCGGTTCCGGGGCTGGAGCGGTGGGAACAAAGCCGCTTTCACCCTGACCGAGACCTGGGCGACACCGTCCTATCTCCCTGGTCCGCTGCCAGCGGAGACATGGTGGCTGATCCTCGGCGTGCCCAATCTGCGCAAGGATGCACAGGCGAACTATACAGCCACTGTGACATTGGACCGCGACGGCAGGTTCCATGGCTTCCCCGGCGCTCCGGCGAACACCGGCCCCGGCTGGTATCGCGGCGACCTTCACCTGCACACCGGCCATTCGGACGGGTCCTGCGCGGCCCAGTCCGGCGCCAAAGCGCCTTGCCCAGTGTTTCGCACCCTGGATGCCGCAGTTGTACGCGGACTGGATTTCGTCGCGGTCACTGACCACAACACCTCCTCGCACTTTCAGGCCCTGGCGGAACTTCAGCCCGCCTACGACCGCCCGCTGCTGATCCCGGGCCGTGAGGTCACCACCTTTCAGGGCCACGCTAACGTCATCGGCATGACCGCACCCTTGGACTTCCAGCTGGGTGGACCGCGCGCGCGCGCCCTCGCCCACATTCTGGATCAGGCGGCGCGAGCGGGAGCCGTAGTGGTCATCAATCACCCTGGTCTACCGTCCGGTGAGTCCTGCATGGGCTGTGGTTGGACCGCCCCGGTGGATTTCACCCGCATTGACGCCATTGAGGCTGTGAACGGCGGGATCACCAGAGGCCCGCTTTCCGGTATCCCGTTCTGGGAGGCGCGGCTCAATGCCGGGCTGCGGATCGCAGCCGTCGGCGGATCTGACAATCACGACGCGGGGCTCGATCCCGCCAAGGCCGCGTCTGTCGGCCGGCCAACGACGGTGGTCTACGCCGAGCGGCTGAGCCAGGATGCGATTCTGGCCGGTATCCGCAGGGGCCGGACTTTTGTGGATGTCCAGGGCACGCGGGACCGGATTTTAGACGTACGTCTTGGACTCAGTGGTCAGCTCTCGGTCCGG
>JAYTWT010000072.1:0-2418 GCA_043743295.1 Alphaproteobacteria bacterium
ATCTTCAGGGCATCGGCATAGAGCCCGGGATAGCGCGGATCGTTCTGAAGCTGCGGCAAGGACCGCGCGTTCTCGGCCCGGGCAAAGTCCATAGCCCGAGCCCCTTCGATCTCCTCCATCCAGGTGTAGGGATCCGTCGTCTGTGGCGCGGCGGCACCCATCAGGACGAGCCCGGCCAGGGCGGTGGCAGGGATGGCAACGCGCATGGGGGGGCACTCAGGATCATGGTTGGGGGAAAGTAGCCCGGCTCAACCCCGGCGTCACGGTGCGTGCAAGAGGCGGCGCACCGTCAGAGCAACTTGACGCTCGTCTGCCGATCGATCGAGCGGCTTGCCAGAGCAATGTCAAAGGTCGCGAAGCTTTCACAACCTGCCTCGGCTGCCGCAGCGTGATGCAGGGCATCGGCGAAGTCGAACCCTTCCCTCGCCCGGCGCAGCGCCGCGAGCACGCGCTTCGGGTGCTCTAGCTGGACTTGAGGCAGGGCGACAAATGCCTCTATCACCTCCGGCGCGCCTCGGGCACCGAGCTGGTAGGATTTGCGCAAAACCCACTCTGCCTCAAGCAGGACGGTCGTGGCGACGAACAGGTCCTCTCCCGACTGGAGTAGCGCGAGGACGCGCTCGGTCTGTTCTGGATCATCTGCAGTGACGCCCCGGACAATCACATTGGTATCAATCGCGATCACGGTCCCGATATTCCCTCATGATCCGATCATCGTCTTCCGCGACACCTCGAAGTAGGCCCTCATTCATCTCTTCGATGCTCACAGTTGGCCCGTCGTACTTCAGCATGCCCATCACGTCCTCAATCCGGGTCGGCTTGAAGTAAGGCTCTCTGCGCAGGAGCACACCCTCGCGGGTCTGTTCGACAATAAGCCGCGTACCGGGGCCCCAGTTGTTCTGATCCCGGAGCGCCTTAGGCAGAATAACCTGCCCTTTCGTTGAGACGACGGTCGATGATTTTGTGGCGGTCGCCATGACATGACCTCAGTAAGACGCAGGTAAGATGACAACCTGCGACCTCATCGTCAATCCGACACCTCATCCAAACCTAAGCAGAAGCGCACAAGCCAGCGGGATCGCAGCAACGATAAGCCCGGCCACCCCCAGAACATGCCGACGCAGGCGGCGCGTGCGGAACTGGGTCTCATAGAGTGTCGCGTAGTCGAGGGTGGTCATGGGGCATCTCCGTTTCGATGCGTCCAACCTCAGCCCCACACACGTCAGTTTCGGACGTGCGTTTTCATGGCGATCTCAAGTTCCGATTTCAGCATGTCTTTCAGCGCTTGCGGCTCCACCACCCGCGCCTTGTCGCCCCAGGTGAAGAGGTGCCAGGCAAGTTCGCGCATGCCGCTGGCTCGGAACCGAACAATCACCGAGCCGTCAGGTTTCGGCTCAACCCGCTGGCGCGCATGGAACCGCCAGCGCAAGGCGTCCTCGGCACCGTGCGGCGCGATCCGCAGCACCACATCGTGGATGTCGTCCTGATAGATGCCGAAACTCTCGTCAGCGTAGGCCTGCAGCGAGAAGTCGCGGGGCCGTGAACCGGGCCGACCCGTGACCTCGACGTCAAAAACCCGATCCAGGCGCCAGTTGCGCGGGCCGGTGGCCGAATCCTCTGCAGCCACCAGATAGTTTGAACGCCCAAACAAGATGCCCAGCGGCGTAACCTCGCGCACACGGCCCGGGGTGGATCCGCCTTCGTAGCGGAACCGCACCGTCGAGATCGCCTTCAGCGCCTCGCGGACCCCTTCTAGAACCTCGGCCTCTTCGAACGGGCGCGGGCCCGCTTGCACCGCCATAGTCTCGGCTTGCAACAACGCCTCCAGATCGGGGGCCAGTCGTCGCCGAGCCGGAGCGCGCATGGCCGACAGCACCTTCTGCTCCAACGACCGCAAATCCGCCGCCCGGCCCCCGGCCCCCTGGCGGTCCATCAATTCCGCCGAAGCCGACAGGGCCGCCATTTCTTCGGCGGTCGGGGCCTGGAAAAGGCCATCGAGACCCGAAGGGATACGATAGCGCTTGGTCGGCAGTTCCTCGACCACCTCCATCTGCGGGAACATATCCCAGACGGCGTTGCGCATGCGTTCAGCTGTGCGGCGGCCTACGCCCAGGCGCTCGGCCATCTCGGTCAAGGTGGCCCCTTCAGCCGAAGCAGCCAGCATCCGCGCCAGCTCCAAGAGCCGAGAACTTTTTTCATGTCGCATGAAAACATACGTCCGATTTTGTCGTGTACTTAAGACAAAACCAGAACCATCGAAACCCCGCAAGGATTCATTCCGATGGCCACTCGTTTCCAACCCCGCCGCCGTCCCGGCCCCTATTCGCGACCGACACCGCGCCCGACGCCGCCTCGCCCCGCCCTGCCGCCTGCCGCCGTGGTGGACGCTGTGCTGCGGTTCCATGATGTGGCGGTGGA
>JAYTWT010000073.1:0-1533 GCA_043743295.1 Alphaproteobacteria bacterium
CCAACCGGACCCGCTGAGGATCTCGACGGCCAGCAAAGCGGCCCCGAGGCCTGCCCACACCCAGAAAGGTTGAGCTGCGTAGAAGCCTGCAATCATATCCATGGCCTAGGCTCCGGTCTGTGGAACCGCGCTGCCCCGGCTGCGGGGTGGCGCAGAGGCAGGCCCGCGCGGCGGACCGTCAGCTGTGATCGACTTCACCAACTCACCGATGCCGCCCAGGGTGCCGACCAGCGATCCCATGTCGGCGGGCACGATGACCGTTTTTTGCTGCGGGCTTTCGGCCAGCTTGGCGAAGGCTTCGACGTATTTCAGCGCCACGAAATAGTTGATCGCGTTGACGTCACCCGCGGCGATGGCGTTGGACACCAGCTCGGTGGCCTTGGCTTCGGCGGCGGCGGATCGCTCGCGCGCCTCGGCGTCGCGGAAGGCGGCCTCACGGCGACCCTCCGCCTGCAGAATTGCAGACTGCTTCTGACCTTCGGCGACCGTGATGGCGGCCTGCTTTTCGCCGTCCGCCTCGGTGATCACGGCGCGCCGCTCGCGCTCGGCCTTCATCTGCCGGGCCATGGCGTTGGTGATGTCCGGCGGCGGCTGCAGATCTTTGATTTCGATCCGTGCCACCTTCACGCCCCAAGGGTTGGTCGCCTCGTCAATAACCTCCAGCAGGCGTGAATTGATCTGGTCGCGCTGTGACAGAACTTCATCCAGCTCCATATTGCCGACCACGGTCCTCAGGTTGGTCATGGTCAGCTGGGTGATGGCAAAATCCAGATTGGTCACCCGGTAGGCCGCAGAGGCCGCGTCCATCACCTGGATGAAGACGATCGCGTCGACCTGGACGGAGACGTTGTCCTTGGTGATCACATCCTGGCGGGGCACGTCCAGCACCTGTTCCATCATGTTGATCTTGCGCCCCACCCCTTCGACAAAGGGGGTCAGGAAGCTGATGCCGGGCTTTAGCGTTCGGGTGTAGCGGCCAAATTGCTCCACCGTAAACTCGCGCCCCTGAGGCACGATCTTGATGGCACCCAGCGCCACAACAAGGGCGAGAATCACAAATACACCGGCGACAATGAGTCCCATGTCTGGCCTCCTAGGCTAGACCAACACTTTACCGGGACTGGCGGCCCGACGCCACGGAAACCGGACCTTGCGCCGCTTGCCATGCTCGCGCCAAAGTTCGGGGTCTGTTAGCTGATCTCAGATGATCTGGAATTCCCGCCTTGCCATTGTCGCTGGCCTGCTTTGTCTCGCCGCCGCACCCGCGCCCAAAGCCTCCACTTCGAAGACACCGGCGCCCAGAGCCGCCGCGCCCAAGCCGGCTCAGGCCAAGCCCACGCCCCTGGCTCAGGGCGCGTTCGATGCTCAGAACCCACAAGGCTTCATGGAACTCCTGGGGTCCGCCGGCGCCAAGGTCCAGACCCGGACAAGGGAAGACGACGCCGTGTTCGTCACGGTCACCTCGACGGCAGCTAATTTCTCAATGCAGTTCGCAGGCTGCACGCCGCAAGGCCGTGAGTGCCGCGCCGTCCT
>JAYTWT010000074.1:0-5191 GCA_043743295.1 Alphaproteobacteria bacterium
GCCGCGACCAACCTGCCGTTGATCGTGTTTCCGCACGGTGGCCCGGCAGCGCGCGACACGCCGGGCTTTGACTGGTGGGCGCAGGGGATGGCCTCACGCGGCTATGCGATCCTGCAGGTCAATTATCGCGGATCGGATGGGTTCAGCCTCGCGCACCTGGAGGCAGGGTACGGCGAGTGGGGCCGCAAGATGCAGACCGACCTGTCGGACGGCGTGCGGCATCTGGCCGCGCAAGGCACCATTGACCCCAAGCGCGTGTGCATCGTGGGGGCCAGCTATGGCGGCTATGCGGCGATGGCGGGCGCGACCCTGGACACCGGGGTGTATCGCTGCGCGGTGGCGGTCTCGGGTATTGCCGATCCGCGCCGCCTGATCGATGGCGGCTCACGGCCCGCGCAACGGTACTGGAAGCGATTCATGGGGGTTGGAACCCTGAGCGACCCAAAACTGGCTGAGATCGCACCTGCGGCCCACGTGGACCGTGCCAGTATCCCGCTGTTGTTGATCCACGGCCAGGACGACACCGTGGTGCCCGTCGAGCAGAGCCGGATCATGGCCGAGGCCATGACCAAGGCGGGCAAGCCGGTGGAGTTGCTGATCCAGAAGGGCGAAGACCACTGGCTGTCGCGGGGCGAGACGCGGTTGCAGACGCTAACGGCGACGATGGCGTTTGTTGAGAAGCACAATCCAGCGAATTAAGCGGCATCGGGAGTGAAGGCGTGACGGCGATATCGAAGGTTCTGACGGCGTTGGTCGCTGTGTTGGCGATGGCAACGTCGGCGCGGGCGGCCCCGCTGGAGGCCTATGGCAAGCTGCCGACGGTTGAGAGCGTGGCAATTTCGCCCAGCGGTAGCCAGCTGGCGATTGTGACGACGGACGGGGAAGAGCGGACGATCCTGATCCAGGATGTCGCCGCCGGGACGGTCACGTTCCGCACGCGCACGGACGCGGTCAAGGTGCGGGCGCTGCGTTGGGCGGGCGAGCGTCACCTGGTTATCACGGCGGGGGTTACCGCTAGGCCAAAGGATGTCATCACAACCCAGCGCGAATGGCTGATAGCGTTCAGTCTGAACCTAGCCACGCGGAAGCTGACTCCTCTGTTGCGGAACGTCGACGGGGCGATGAACACCATCGATGCTTTGCCCAGTGTGCGGACAGTGTCCGGCGCTCCGACAGTGTTCCTTCAGGGGGTGGCCTTTCGCGACGGGTTCGGTCGCCGTGGCCTGTTCCGTGCGCGCCTGGATAGGGAAAGTGCTCAGATACTGGAGACCGGCCTGCCAGAAACCCGTGACTGGGTCGTAAGTCCTGACGGCGAGGCGATGGCGCAGGAATTATTTGATCCGAAGACCGACCGTTGGTCTATCCGCATGAAGGGTCCCGGAGGTTGGCGCGACCTGATCGCAGCCAAGATCAAGAAGGACGATGGCCCGCGAGGGCTACTGGGTCTGGCCCCGGATGGGCGCTCGGTAGTGTATCGGGTGCCCGATCCTGACAAACGCGACGCTTGGTACACAGCATCTTTGGACGAGGCCCAGGTCCAACAGTCTGTGCTGGTCCCTGGGAACGTGCGACCGGTTTTCGACCCGCAGGACGACAAGGTCGTCGGTCACTTCGCCTTGGACGGTGACTCCCAGACCTACACCTTCTTCGACCCCGCCGACGCGAAAGCCTGGCGGATGGTCCTGGCGGCTTTCCGTGGCTCGATCGTTGATCTGATATCGTGGTCGTCTGATCACCAGAAGATCGTGGTTCGGGTCGACTCGCCTGCGGAGGGGCCCGCCTACGCCATGGTCGATGTCGCCAGCCGCAAGGCGACCTGGCTGGGGGCAGAGTATGCTGGCGTGTCACCCACCGACGTGGCACCGAAAACGGCCATCAAATTCATGGCGGTCGATGGCATGGCCCTGACCGGCTATCTGACAACGCCCCCGGGCAAGGTCAAAACTGGGCTTCCGCTGATCGTGTTTCCGCATGGCGGACCTGCCGTGCGCGACGTGCCGGGCTTCGATTGGTGGGCCCAGGGCATGGCCGCGCGAGGGTATGCGGTTTTGCAGGTCAACTACCGTGGCTCGGACGGCTTTGGGAAAGCCCACCTTGAGGCTGGGCACGGGCAGTGGGGTCGCAAGATGCAGACCGACCTGTCCGACGGGGTGAGGTGGCTGGCCACGCAAGGGACGATTGATCCTAAACGAGTGTGCATCGTGGGGGCCAGTTATGGCGGCTATGCGGCGCTGGCGGGTGCGGCCATCGACACCGGCGTTTATCGATGCGCCGCCTCCGTTGCTGGTATCTCAGACCTCAAGCGATTTGTGCTCTGGGCGCGGGACAAGTCGGGCTCGGACGCTTACCAGTATTGGACGAAGTTCATGGGCGTGGAGACCGCGCGCGACGAGGCTCTGGCCCAGGTGTCTCCCATCGAGAATGTCGGCAAGATATCCATTCCCGTCCTGCTATTGCACGGTCGTGACGACACGGTCGTGACATTCGACCAGAGCCAGATCATGGCCGACGCGCTGCGCAAGGCGGGCAAGCCGGTCGAGTTGATCCTGATGAAGGGCGAGGACCACTGGCTGTCGCGGGGCGAGACGCGGTTGCAGACGCTGACGGCGACGATGGCGTTTGTTGAGAAGCACAATCCGCCGAATTGAGCGGACTGATCTAGAGCGACCGCGGGCCTGCCCACCGCGACCAAGCCCAAGAGTCGGCAGCTAAAGGCATAGGGCGGAAACAGGGAAGCGATGCCAACACCGTGGGAAGTCCGACAGGGTCCGGTGTTCGAGGCGTGGCTTCTGAGTCTCACCGACGTCGTTACCCGCGCGATAATCGTTCGGCGGATTCGCCGCGTTGCGGCGGGCAACGTCGGCGATGTGAAACCGGTCGGCGCCGGAATCAGTGAATTGCGTATCGATCACGGCCCCGGATATCGCGTCTATTTCGTGAGACGCGGCGCCAGCCTGATCGTGCTATTGTGTGGTGGCGATAAGGGCTCCCAGGCGCGCGACATCGCGCGCGCGAGGGCCCTCGCTGAGGAGGTTTGACGTGGAGACCCGACCCTTCGATCCGGCGGAGTATCTGGACAGCGAGGAGGCCATCGCGGCCTATCTCGCCGACGCCCGCGCCTACGGCGGACAGGAGCTTTCGGACGCTGTTGAGGTTGTGGCGCGGGCGCGGGCCGGCATGCGCCCAGTTCGCGCAGTTGCCGCGCCGTCCATGCCTCGCGCGAGGCGGCAAGACCAATGACGCCTCCGGGCTGCTCCCCGGATTTCACGTCGCGATTTCGGGCGCAAACGGGCGGGCTCTGAGGCCGCTGAAGGCCTCCGGATCCCCTTGTGTGGCTCTCGTGCCACACTATCTCTGACGGGCCGAACGGGCGTGCTCATCTGAGGCGACGAACGGCGCTCCGCCATGTTGGGGATTCAAAATGAACGTCGACATCTATTCCGACCGCGCGAAACAGGCGATCCAGTCGGCGCAGAGCCTGGCGCTGGCGCGCAGCCATCAGCAGCTGGCACCTGAGCATATCTTGAAAGTGCTGTTGGAAGAGCGTGACGGCCTGTCGCGCGCCTTGATCCAGAGCGCCGGTGGACGGCCCGATGAGGTCGACAAGGCCGCTGAGGCTGCGCTGACCAAGACACCCAAGGTCGAGGGCGGGTCGGGCCAGCTCTACATGAAACCCGAAACCGCGCGGGTGTTCGCCGAGGCCGAGGCTGGCGCCAAGGCCGCTAGCGACGCGTTCGTGACCACAGAGCGCCTGTTGATCGCCCTAGCGAAGGAAGGTGGCGAGGCGGCGAGAATCCTCAAGGCCGCCGGGGTCACAGCCAAGGGGCTGGAAGACGCCGCCGTGGCGGTCCGCAAGGGGCGCACGGCAGACAGTGCCTCCGCCGAGGACGGCTATGACGCCCTGAAGCGCTATGCCCGCGACCTGACCCAGGATGCCCGCGACGGCAAATTGGACCCAGTGATCGGTCGCGACGAGGAAATCCGCCGCACGATCCAGGTGCTGTCGCGTCGCACCAAGAACAACCCCGTGCTGATCGGTGAGCCCGGCGTCGGCAAGACCGCCGTGGTCGAAGGGCTGGCCCAGCGGATCGTCGAGGGCGACGTGCCCGAGGCGCTGAAAGAGCGCAAGCTGCTGTCACTGGACATGGGCGCGTTGATCGCCGGGGCGAAGTATCGCGGCGAGTTCGAAGAGCGGCTGAAGGCGGTGCTGAACGAAGTCACCGCCGCCGAGGGCACCATCATCCTGTTCATCGACGAGATGCACACCCTGGTGGGCGCAGGCAAGGGCGACGGGGCGATGGACGCCTCCAACCTGCTCAAACCCGCCCTCGCGCGCGGCGAGCTGCATTGCGTTGGCGCGACCACGCTGGACGAGTATCGCAAGCATGTCGAGAAGGACGCCGCCCTGGCCCGTCGGTTCCAGCCGGTTATGGTCGATGAGCCGACGGTCGAAGACACCATCTCGATCCTGCGGGGCCTGAAGGAAAAGTACGAGGTGCACCATGGGGTGCGCATTTCCGACAGCGCCATCGTGGCGGCGGCAACGCTGTCCAATCGCTACATCACCGACCGTTTCCTACCCGACAAGGCCATCGACCTGATGGATGAGGCGGGCAGCCGCGTGCGCATGGCGGTGGATTCTAAGCCCGAGGAACTGGACGAGATCGACCGCCGCGTCGTGCAGCTGAAGATCGAGCGCGAAGCGCTGGCCAAGGAGCCGGATGCGGCGTCGAAGGCGCGGCTGGAGAAGCTGGAAGAAGAACTGGACGACCTGGAAGGTCAGTCTGCCGAGATGACCGGGCGCTGGCGAGCCGAGAAGGACAAGGTCTCGGCTGGTGCGCAATCGCGCGAGGCGCTTGACCGACTGCGGGCTGAACTGGTCAGTGCGCAACGTCGCGGCGACCTGCAGCGCGCATCCGAGATCGCCTATGGCGAGATCCCAGGCCTTGAGAAACGCCTGGCCGAGGCCGAGGCCGCCGAGAACAGCGCCGACGCCATGGCCCCCGAGGTGGTCGACGCCGAACAGATCGCCGCCGTGGTCTCGCGCTGGACCGGCGTGCCGGTAGAAAAGATGCTGGAAGGTGAGCGCGAAAAGTTGCTAGCCATGGAGGACAGCCTACGCAAACGCGTGGTCGGTCAGGAAGAGGCACTGGTGGCGGTCTCTGACGCCGTGCGCCGCGCGCGGGCGGGC
>JAYTWT010000075.1:0-1948 GCA_043743295.1 Alphaproteobacteria bacterium
ATAGACTGAAGTCCGGCGTTCGGCGCGAAACGGCCGTGCTTCCAACGATGGCGTCCGAACCGACGTTAGGTGTGAAAGCCTCGCAACCAGGCTCGTGAACCAAAACAGCGACCGTGCGTTTGCACCTGAGGGGAATAGGGTCCAGGGCGCGCATGCACATGGTCGGCCGCTTTGCAGGAGAATGCGACTGGAGGGGAGCGCCTTTGAGCGCTCAGCCATCGGCGACCGCTAGCTCATTCTCGCCGAAAGACGCGGCATGACGGCTAGCTCCATCATCCACCCTTGTCTCCCGACCTCGTGGCGCGAAAACGACCGGCTCGCGGCGCTGCATCGCTACGCCATCTTCGACACGCCTATGGAGCCGCTGTTCGACGACATGGCGCAGTTGGCCGCCGACATTTGCGAGGCGCCGGTCGCGATCATCAACTTCATCGGGCAAGATCGGCAATGGTTCAAAGCGGAGGTCGGGGTCGGCGCCCGTGAGGCGCCGATCGAGGTCTCTATCTGCCGTCACGCCATCCATCATCCGGGGCTGTTCGTGGTTCCAGACCTGAGCCTAGACGCACGCTTCGCAGACAATCCGATGGTGGCGGCGGCGGATGGGCTGCGCTTCTACGCTGGCGCGCCGTTGGAAGCGCCCGGTCACCTGCCGCTCGGCATGTTCTGCATCTTTGACCGTGCGCCACGCGCCGAGGGACTGTCGGATCGCCAGGGTCGGATGTTGTTGTCGCTCGCGCGCCAGGTGATGTCGGAGCTTGACCTTAGGTTGACGCTCGCCCAGCGCGACGTCGAGATCGCTGAAGCCCAGGAAGCTGCGGCTCGGGAGCGGGCCCTGGCCCATGAGGTCGACCATCGGGCCAAGAACCTGTTGGCGGTGGTGCAGTCGGTGGTGCAGCTGACTCGGGCGGATACGGCTGCAGGGGTCAAGCGCGCCGTGGTCGGTCGCATTCATGCCCTGGCCCGCGCCCACAGCCTGCTGGCCGCGACGCGCTGGGACGGCGCTGACCTTCGGCGTCTGGTCGAGGAGGAATTTGCCGCCTTTGACGACCAGAACCGGCTGTCCGTCACGGGCCCTTCCATCCTGCTAAGGTCCGCCGCGGCCCAGGCCATGGCGTTGACGTTCCACGAACTGATGATCAACGCCGCCAAATATGGAGCGCTCTCCGACGACGTCGGTCGCCTGGCGGTCAGTTGGGGGTTGCGGCCGTCGGTTGATGGCGAATGCCTGGAGCTGGATTGGCGCGAGCATGGCGGCCCGCCGGTGACGCGGCCGGTGCAACGCGGATTTGGGTCCAGCATCATAGAGGCCAGCGTCGAACAACAGCTCGGCGGCTTGGCCATCATGGATTGGGCGTCTGAGGGCCTGCATGTGACGCTGAAGCTGCCGATCCGCCATATCTCTGGGGTAGGCACGATCACGGCGGCTGAGCAGAATCCACGACATGCGACGAAATCCGGTGCGCGCAGCTTCATGGGACGGCGCGTTCTGATCGTCGAAGACGAAGTCCTGATCGCCGCCCACATTCGCGACCTGATCGAAACAGCGGATGGCAAGGTGTTGGGGCCGGCCGCCACCTCGGCCCAGGCGCTCAGCCTCCTGGACGCTTTCGTCCCTGACGTCGCCGTGCTGGACATCAACCTGGCGGGTGACCGCAGCTTCCAGGTGGCCGATGCGCTCAAGGCCCGGGCGATCCCGTTCGCCTTCTCGACCGGCTATGCCGGCGGAGGGGATTTGCCGGCGCACTTCCACGACGTGCCGATCATCGTCAAGCCCCTCGATCCCGCCCATCTGGTGGCGACCTTGGCGGGACTCGCTTTGCCGGACTGCTAAGCCAGCGTCAGCCTGCCTGCCCGCTGCAAGGCGCGTAGGCAGCGAGTTGCGCAATCAGCGCCGAGCGCTCCTGCGGCGTATTCGCGCCCCTCAGCCTGGCGATAGCGTCCGGGGGAC
>JAYTWT010000076.1:0-3481 GCA_043743295.1 Alphaproteobacteria bacterium
TCGGGACTGCTGGTTGTGTCGGACGGCGGGCGGGTCTCGGTGCAGGACGCGCGCCTGAAGACCTTCGATTCCTACCCTCTGATCGCCACGCCGCTGTCGTTGTTGTTGGCGCGCAGCATTCGTCTCGACAAGGGGGTCGCCGTTACGCGGGTAACGCGGATGTCCGACGGCTTTTCGATCACCGCACGCGATAGGGGCAAACAGACCGCCGGCACCATCACGCTGACCTTCACCGACAACCCCCTGGCGCTTTCTGGCTGGACCGTCACCGACGCGCAAGGCCAGCCGACCCACGTGCAGCTACTAAACTTGCAGCGCGCGTCGGGGCTGAACCGGTCTCTTTTCATCCTGAACGACCCGCGACCCAAGAACGTCGGACGCGGCAAGATTTAGCCACCCCAGATGTTGCGTCAAAATCACACGCAAGCCCTGATGTGAATTCACTTTGACAAATCCAATATATGTGGCTGTATTGTCACTAGGTCGTTCGCGCGGTACTCGTGCGTACGGGTCCCGCGCCGGACACGATCCCCTCCCGGCGCGGCATGAGAGACAACTCACACAGCCCGGATACCTAGCGGTATCCGGGCTTTCTTTCTTCTTGGGATATGGCCGGATACCCAGCGATATCCGGGCTTTCTTTCTCTTTGGGATGTGGCCGGATGCCTTGCCGTATCCAGGCTTTCTTTGTCTGGCCGGTGCCCTAAAGAGGCCGCATGCGCCTTCGCCTCTGTACCTGGAACGTCAATTCCGTCCGCCTGCGCGCTGAGCAGGTGGCGCGGTTTGTGGCTGAGCAGGCCCCCGACGTCCTCTGTCTGCAGGAAATCAAATGTCGGGAGGGCGAGTTCCCGGTGAACGCCTTTCGTGAAATGGGCCTGCCCCACCTGAAGATCGCCGGGCAAAAGGGCTGGCACGGCGTCGCCATCGCCTCTCGCCTGCCGATTGAGGACCCGGAGCCTCTCGATGTCTGTCGCGAGGGCCATGCGCGCTGTGTCGGCGTGAAGGTGGCGGGCCTTGAGGTGCAAAATTTCTACATCCCCGCAGGTGGGGATGTCGCGGACCGATCAGAAAACGCCAAGTTTGATCACAAGCTCGACTTCTATGAGAAGCTGACCGCCGAGATGGCCCGGCGCAACCCCAAGGTGCCCTTGGCGATCGTCGGGGATCTCAACGTCGCGCCCGGTGAGTTCGACGTCTGGAACCACAAGTACATGTCCAGGATTGTCAGCCACACGCCCGTCGAGATCGAGGCGTTTCGCGCGCTAGAGGCGTCCCTTGGCTTCATCGACCTGATGCGCGAGACGGTGCCGGACCCTCAGAAGCTGGCGTCCTGGTGGAGCTATCGCGCGCAGGACTTCCGGCTCTCCGCGCGGGGGCTAAGGCTGGACCATATCCTGATCACACCCGGCCTACGGGAGGCCGCGTTCCGCCTTGGCGCACCGGCGGCGAGGATCCATGAAGACGTGCGCGCCTGGGAGCGGCCTAGCGATCACGCGCCGGTCAGCGCCGACTTCATTCTTTAGGGGCCGAACGCAAATGCCATCGTCGCCAGCCCGGAAGAGACTGACGCCTGCGGAGCGCGCCCGTGTGACCGCGATCTTCGAGCGCTTCGAAGCCGACGAGGCCGACCCTCGGACCGAGCTCAGCTACGCTAGCCCCTACGAGTTGGTGGTCGCCGTCGCCCTCTCCGCCCAGGCCACCGATGTCCAGGTCAACAAGGCGACCCTCAAGCTGTTCGCCGTTGCCGATACGCCTCAGAAAATGCTGGCGCTGGGCGAGGCGGGCTTAAAGGCCTTCATCTCCTCCATCGGCCTCTTCAACACCAAGGCCAAGAACGTCATCCGGATGGCTGAGATCCTCATTGCCGAGCACGGCGGCGAGGTCCCGCTCAATCGAGATGCCTTGCAGGCCTTGCCCGGCGTCGGGCGCAAGACCGCGTCTGTCGTCCTGAACGAACTGGGTATTGAGCCCGCCATCGCCGTCGATACCCATGTGTTCCGCGTCGCGCACCGCCTGGGTTTGTCGAACGGCAAGACGCCGGACAAGGTCGAGGCCGAGTTGATGGCGGTGGTCCCCGCACCGCTACTGACCCGCGCGCACCACTGGCTGATCCTGCACGGTCGCTATGTCTGCGTCGCGCGGCGGCCTAAGTGCGGGGACTGCACAATCGCCGACCTATGTCCGTCGCGAGAAGGTGCGCACTAAGTCGCCATAGACTTCGTCTATTCAAACTGACGAGACTATCAATTGGCCTGATGCCAAGCGTGCGCCTATCTGTAACCTGAACATGCGCCAACAGACCAGGATAGGAGATCGAAGTGGGTGGAAGTGAAGCCGGAAAATGCCCCGTTGCCCATGGCGGCAACCCCGTCGCGACGGCGGGCGGACGATCCAACCGCGACTGGTGGCCGAACCAGCTGAACCTGAAAATCCTGCACCAGAACGCGGCGCCCTCCGATCCCATGGGCGGCGACTTCGACTATGCTGCGGCGTTCAAGTCGCTAGACCTCGCGGCCCTGAAACGCGATCTCTACGCCTTGATGACGGCCTCGCAGGATTGGTGGCCGGCAGACTATGGCCACTACGGCCCCTTCTTCATCCGAATGGCTTGGCACAGTGCCGGCACCTATCGCACCGCCGATGGTCGCGGCGGCGCAGGCTCCGGCTCACAGCGGTTCGCACCCCTCAACAGCTGGCCGGACAACGGCAATCTCGACAAGGCGCGTCGCTTGTTGTGGCCGCTCAAGCAGAAGTATGGGCGCAAGCTGTCGTGGGCAGACCTCATGGTGCTGGCCGGCACGGTCGCGCTGGATTCGATGGGCTTGAAGACTTTCGGCTTCGCCGGTGGCCGCGCTGATATCTGGGAGCCGGAGGAGGACATCTACTGGGGTCCAGAAGGTAAATGGTTGGGAGACGAGCGCTATAGCGGCGACCGTGAACTCGCCAATCCGCTCGCCGCCGTGCAGATGGGTCTGATCTACGTGAATCCGGAAGGGCCAAATGGCAACCCGGACCCGCTCGCTTCGGCCAGGGACATCCGCGAAACCTTCGCGCGCATGGCGATGGATGACGAAGAAACCGTGGCGCTGGTCGCTGGCGGACACACTTTCGGCAAATGCCATGGCGCCGCCGATCCTGGCCAGTATGTTGGCCGCGAACCCGAGGGCGCCGACCTCGAAGATCAAGGCCTCGGTTGGAGTAACACGTTTGGCAGCGGCAACGGTGTCCACAGCATCACCAGCGGCTTGGAAGGCGCGTGGACCACCAACCCGATACGGTGGGACAACAATTACTTCGAGAATCTGTTTGGCTATGAGTGGCAGCTCAGCAAGAGTCCGGCCGGCGCTCATCAGTGGACGCCCAAAGACGCCGCCGCGCAGGGCACGGTGCCAGATGCCCA
The DNA here is from genome assembly GCA_043743295.1 of Alphaproteobacteria bacterium. GTDB lineage: Bacteria > Pseudomonadota > Alphaproteobacteria > Caulobacterales > Caulobacteraceae > Phenylobacterium. The sequence goes on from JAYTWT010000076.1 coordinate 3,401, forward strand.
TGATTTGTCCATCCGCCACGCGCCGATGATGTCCACGGCGGACATGGCGCTGCGCATGGACCCGGCCTACGAGAAGATCGC
>JAYTWT010000077.1:0-1719 GCA_043743295.1 Alphaproteobacteria bacterium
GCCGTGGTGGCGATCAGGTGGAGATGCTGAAGGCCGGGTTTCCCGCCGTGCGCGTGACCGAGGCCGCCGAGAACTACACCCGCCAGCATCAGGATCTGCGGACCGAAGGCGGCATTCAGTACGGCGATGTGATCGAGGGCGTAGACTTTCCCTACCTCGCCCAGGTAACGCGTTTGAATGTCGTGGCAATGGCCGCCCTGGCCAGAGCGCCACAAACGCCGGTCGGCGTCGAGATCGAGGGTGCGGTCAGTCCGGACACTACCGTGAAATGGCGCGCCCAGCCGGACGCCGCAGCCTACCGGGTGTGGTGGCGCCGCACGACCGATCCCACCTGGACCTACAGCCGTACAGCGACCGGCAGCGAACTCAAGCTCACCGGCATCAACATCGACGACTGGTTCTTCGGCGTCAGTGCGATCAGCAAGGATGGCTATGAAAGCCCCGTGGTGTTCCCCGGCCCGGCGGGCACCTTCGAGCGGGGCGGCTTGAAGAAATAGAACCACGAAAAACACGAAAAACACGAAATTTGGGTGAACGGCTTCGCCCCGTAGCCACCAATTTCCGTCAGTCTTTTTCGTGTTTTTGGTGTCTTTCGTGGTCTAAAATCTTGTTGGCCTACAGTGCCTTGATGATCCCCTCGACCATCTTCTTGGCGTCGGCGAACAGCATCATGGTATTGTTGCGGAAGAACAGCTCGTTCTCGACGCCCGCATAGCCCGCCGCCATGCCACGCTTCACGAACAACACCGTGCGGGCCTTCTCCACGTCCAGGATAGGCATGCCGTAGATCGCGCTGGTCGGGTCGGTCTTGGCGGCTGGGTTGGTGACGTCATTGGCACCGATCACGAAGGCCACGTCTGCGGTCGGGAACTCGGCGTTGATGTCCTCCAGCTCAAAGACCTCGTCGTAGGGGACGTTGGCCTCGGCCAGCAGCACGTTCATGTGCCCCGGCATCCGTCCGGCGACCGGGTGGATGGCGTACTTCACCTCCACGCCTTCCTCTTTCAGCCTGTCGACCATTTCGCGCAGCGCATGCTGAGCCTGGGCCACCGCCATGCCGTAGCCAGGCACGATGATCACCTTCGACGCGTTCTTCATGATGAAGGCGGCGTCTTCCGCTGAGCCCTGCTTGACGGGCCGCGTCTCGATCACGCCGCTGGCGGCCGCACTGTCGTCCGCGCCGAACCCGCCTAGGATCACCGAGATGAAGCTACGGTTCATCGCCTTGCACATGATGTAGCTGAGGATCGCGCCGGACGAGCCCACCAGGGCCCCGGTGATGATCAGGGTATTGTTCTCAAGCGTGAAGCCCAGCGCCGCCGCCGCCCATCCGGAATAGCTGTTCAGCATCGAGACCACGACCGGCATGTCCGCCCCGCCAATCGGGATGATCAGGGTGATCCCAATGACCAGGCTGAGCGCCAGGATTGCCCAGAACGCCCACAGCGCCGCGCCGCCGCTGATCACCAGCAGGACCACCAATCCGACGACCACCAGGGCCAGGACCAGGTTCAGCATGTGCCGTGCAGGCAATAGGATCGGCGCGCCGCTCATGTTGCCGTTGAGCTTGAGTGCCGCGATCACCGAGCCGGTCAGGGTCACCGCACCGATGGCCAGACCCAGGCTGAGCTCGATCAACGACTGCATATGGATGCGCCCGTCGTCGCCCAGGATTCCGTAGGCTGCGGGCGTATAGATCGCCGCGATCGCCACCAGACA
>JAYTWT010000078.1:0-2809 GCA_043743295.1 Alphaproteobacteria bacterium
GGTTGCGAGGACGGCCAGGAGCCGCACCTCATCGAATTGGTGAAGATGTTCGATCAACAGGTCCGCCAGATTTCCCAGGACATGGGCCAGTTGGGCGACACCCGCCTGTTCCTGATGGGCGCGCTCCTGTTGGCAGACGAGCTTCATGACGCGAAGGCGCGCCTCGCCGCTGTGCAGGCCGAGGTCAACAAGCTGCAGGCCGATCGGACACGGGTTGAAGCGCGGGCGGTGCAGGCGCTGGAGACGGCCGCGACGCGAATAGAGAAGCTCGCCGCTCAGGACGCCTAGAGGCGGGTTTGCATGCGACCCATCAGTCGGGATAGCGCCGGGATCAGTTCGCGCTGTTCCACCTTTCGATAGTCATGGTCGCTCGGCAGCGCCTCGACCAAGCGACGGTGGGCGGCCCCGAGATTGTGATACGGCAGGCGCGGCATCAGGTGATGCAGCGCGTGGTAGCGCAGACCGACCGGTGCCCAGAGGAACGGTAGCATCGCCGGCGGCGGCACGTTCACGGTGTCAAGGAACTGGTCCAGCGGGTCCATCTGGGCGCCGTCGTTCTCCCAGTAGTGGGCCACGGCGGTCCGAAGCTGGTTGAGGAAGGTCATCAAGGCGAAGATCACGACGGCAATGATCACCGCGCGTAGCGGGATCACGCCCAAAGCAGTTAGACCGAGCACCGCCCAACTCCACGCCCAAGCCCCAATTTCCTGCGCCAGCCACGGTGCGCTACGGGCCCGTTCGAAGTCCTCACGGCTGAATCCCGGATTGATCACCATGCCAGAGGTCTTGGCGACCACGAACCGCCGCACCGGTGGGAGCAGAAACCCTAGAGGTGCCAGTACCGCAAAACGCAGGATTACGCCGACCGGCGCTAACAGGGCGATGCTTAGGAACGCAGCCAATTCGTAGAGCGGGCGCCGCGCCAGCGGGTGGTACTCCGGGTCACGCACCGTGCCGTAGCGGTCCTTGGCGTGGTGCAGGATGTGGACGCCCTCATACAACAGAGACGGCGTTAGCCAGGGCACCCCGATCAGTACGTTCCAGGCGAGGTGAAACCCCGGTACATCATCGCGCCGCAGGTGGGTCAGTTCATGGATGAAGCTGATGCCGCGATAGAGGCTGAGGATGCAGACCGTCCCGGCGATGAGCATCCAGCCCGTCCAGGCGGCGGTTACAGCGACCCCGAGACTGAGCCAGGTGACGAGCGCGGTGACGCTGAGGTCCAGCCAGTAGACCTTAGGATCAGCGCGCGTCAGGTCACGCGCCAATGCGTTGGCCTGGCGGGCAAGGGATAGCTGGGGTTCGACAATCGCGTTCACAGCGGGAAGACTTAGGGCGTGGCCGCCCCGGATGAAAGACCCCGGTCCTCAGTCCGCGTAAACCGCGCGCTCAAACGCCTCGAACGTCGCCAGCATGCGCGGATCGGCGAACGGCAAGAATTGGGCGAACAACACACCCGCTACGCCGCTCCTCGGATCGGCCCAGTAGTAGCAGTTGGCGATACCGCCCCAGGCGAGGCTTCCCGCTTTCCGCGCGCCGGGTACGTCGGCTTGGTTGCGCATAAAACCCAAGGTCCAGCGCTTGTCGATGCCGGGCATGGGCTTGAAGTCGTTGCTGAAGACCGGATTGGCGGTGATCAGTTCACCTGCTGGCCAGGCACCGCCCTGGACTTCGTGCAGCAAGGCTAAGCCCTTGGGGCCAACCACGCCCGCACCGTCGCCCGTCACGGCGCGGAGGAATTTCAGGTAGTCCGGTGCCGTCGAGACCAGCCCGCCGCCGCCCCAGAATTCCGGTGACATGGGAAAGGCATCGGTGGCGATCAGGGCTCCGTCCGGTCCCTTTACATGCATACCCGCCCGCCGAACGGTCAGGGCCGCGTCCGGGACAAGGGCGGTGCTGGTCATGCTGAGAGGACCCAGGATGTTCTCCGCGAACACCACGTCGAGGCCCTGGCCGGTGACCGCCTCGATCAGCCAGCCGGCCACATCAATACCGATGCCGTACTGCCAGCCTCCGCCCGGCTCAAAGACCAGGATATCTCCGAGTTCCATCAAGGATCTACCGGTCGCGCCCATATAGCGACCAAGGTCGGCATTGCAGAAATCATAGGCCATGCCCGAGGTGTGGGTCAGTAGGTGGCGCAGCGTGATCGATCGATTGGCGGGCCGAAGTATCGGCACTCCGTCGGCATCGAACCCTTCCAGGACCTGGGGCGCGGCCAGTTGCGGCAGCCGCGAGCCTATCGGTTCATCCAGATCCAGCAGGCCGCGCTCAACCAGTTGCACTGCAGCCAGCGCAGTGACCGCTTTGGTACACGAAGCGATCCAGAACACGGCGTCGATATCCATCGGCGTCGGATCAGCCAAGCCTCGGGCACCGGCGGCAAACTGCGCGTTGGACCCATCGGCATAGCCCACGGCAGCCGTAAGTCCCGGAGCGACACCATCGACTACGGCGGCGTCCAAGATCGTCTGAATCCGAGCCATATCCATCATCTTGCTCCTTAGCGCTTGAGCCTTGGCCCCAGCGGCACTACCTTGGGCTTCGGCGGGTCTGCTGCGGCCCTCGTCGAAGGCGACATATTCCAGCGACCTTAATTCACTCATAGGGAGCTGTCCCTGGCCGGAACCGTGGTTCCGGACACACGGCGCCCACCTGGTCTACCAGGTCGAGGGAATGAAACAGTCCTTCACGGTTCTCACGGCGCCGCCACCTTTCTATACTCACCGGCGTGAACACGGCATCCGACAAGATGGCGCTTCGGACCCGGCTGCGGGCCTTGCGCCGCGAGCTGGCCGCCGCCGCGCCG
>JAYTWT010000079.1:0-3254 GCA_043743295.1 Alphaproteobacteria bacterium
AACCACCCGACTGACAATTTCAAAATCGGCGGCCTGAACTTCGGTTCCGTTACAGTCAATGTCTTCAATCCAGGTGCGGTCCCGGAACCCTCAACGTGGGCAGTGATGATTATCGGCTTTGGAATGGTCGGATCAGCGTTGCGGGGTCGCCGTCGGGTGGCGTACAGCTGATGAATGGATGAGCTGGAACCGCGCGAGACCCCTGAACCAACAAGCTTTGCATATCGCGCGTTCCTCAGCTACAGCCACCGAGACCAAGACATTGCCAAGCGACTCCACCGAGAGGTGGAGTCGTATCGCATTCCGACCAAGCTCGTCGGCAAGGAAACGGCTGTCGGCAAAGTTCCACGCCGACTGCGACCCATCTTTCGGGATCGTGAAGAGCTTCCAGCCTCAGGCGATCTCAGCGCCGAACTGAGCGCCGCGCTGCGGCAATCTATGTTCCTCGTTGTTATCTGTTCTCCGGCGGCAGCGAAGTCGCGGTGGGTCAACGAGGAGATCCTCCAATTCAAGCGTATCCACGGCGACAACCGCGTCCTCGCCCTGGTGGTGGATGGTGAACCCCATGCCAGCAGTATCGAGGGGATGTCGCACCGGGAGTGCTTCCCCGAAGCGCTAAGGTTCCAAACGGGCCCAGATGGTCAGCCGTCTGAGGAACCTGCTGAGCCCATCGCTGCAGACTACCGAAGGGAAGGCGACGGGCCGAGGCTTGCGACCCAAAAGCTAATTGCCGGCCTAACGGGCCTCAAGCTGGATGAGCTGGTTCGTCGAGAAGCACAGCGTCGCATCGCCCGAGCGACCAGGCTTTCGTCGGCGGCGCTGGCCGGGATGGTCTTGACCGGTGGTCTGGCGTTCTATGCCAACACTCTGCGCATTGAGGCCGACGCGCAGCGCGCCGTTGCCCAGCAAGAGGCTGCCGCAGCCCAGGCGGCGTCAGACTTCCTGGTCGGCACCTTTGAGCTATCCAATCCGGCGACGGACAACCCTCGGACGATCACCGCCCTGACCATTTTGAGCCGAAGTGCGGATCGGGCGAGATCAGATCTCGCGGATCAACCGGTGATTCAGGCGCGATTGATCGCGACCCTGGCGCGCGCCTACAACAACCTCAGCCTTTTTGCTGAAGCGCGGGCGGCGATCGAATCATCGATGCCTGCAATCAACCGGGCGGGCCCAGACGGCGCTAGAACGCTCCTGGTACTGGCCAGTGTTCAGTCGAAACAGGGTGAACTCGATGCTGCGTTATCGACCGTTACTAAGGCGATGGATCTTCTGGGACCCGATTTAACATCCAATCTGGATCTCCGCGCCCAAGCGGAGCTGACACGAGGGCGTATCTATACATCGACGACCAATATTAAGGCCGCGACAGCCGCTTTTGATCGGGCGCTGACATTCTATCGAAAGAACAAGAAAACCACGCCACGCGAGATGGCCGTGGCACTCAACAATCGAGGCTTGCTGTTGTCTGATGACGGTCGATTTGACGAGGCTGAAACGTCATTGACCGAAGCCCTTCAGTTGTACCGCCAATCCCTCGGCGACAATCACCTAGCCACAGGTAAGGCTTGGTTCGCCCTTGCTCAGAATTCTTACAATGCTGGCAAGCTGGAGGTTGCGCGCCGCCAAGTCGCTGAAGCGCTGCGTATACAACGCGGTGTTCTTGACCCGGACAACGCCATCCTTGGCGATACCTTGTCCATGCAAGGACAAATTCTCGAGGGACTGAAGCTTCTTCCTCAGGCGGAGAGCTCATTGCGCGAGGCGGTTGCGATCTACCGCGCGGCATTTGATCGTCCGCACTATCTGATCGGAATCGCGGATGTCTATCTGGCGTTGATCGAGTCAGAACGGGGAAAAACGGACGCGGCGCTGGCTACTCTGCGCGACGCCAAGCTCAATTACGATGCCAGCTACGGAAAGACCCATCCCAATCATGGCGACCTGCTGATCAACCGCGCGAAGGTGCTCGTCAAGGCTGGACGCATGGTTGAGGCCCGAGCGGATTGCGCCTCCGGCCTCAAGATTTTGCGTGACACTCTGGGTTCCGACGCCAGCTTTACTAAGTCGATGTCAAAGACCTGCGTAAAGATCGGTGCTGGCAGCACAGCCGCGCCGGCAAAGATAGCCGGGATATAAGTGAGCGGCCGAAAGCCTAGCTGACCGTCGCAACCGGTGACCGCGACAGCCGATATAGCGGATAGATGCCATAGTTCTTTGGCAGGGCGATCTTGCCGACGTAGTTGGACGTGAAGGGGTGATCGTTTTCCATCTCAAGCACGGCCGCGAAGGGTTCGGTGACATAGACGCTACCAGAGGGTGTGACAGGCTCGATCCGGGCTGCTCGAGACACTTCGGTTCCGTAGTAATTCATGCGGCTGGTGACGGGATCGAAGCCCGAATAGGTGGGACCGTAGTGAAGTGCGATCCGCATCGCGGTGCCCTCGCGAACGCCCAGGGCCTTGCAATCGACGTTGCCCATCTGCTCGCACAAGTCCAACGCGGCGGCTGCGGCTGCTCGCGCATCGCCAAAGACGGCAAAGATCGCGTCGCCCCAAGTGTTTCCTTGTCGGATGACCTCGCCATACCGCTGCAGAGTTCGTGCCGCGCGCACCATGACCTCTTCCCAAAACAGTGGAAGGACCCGCTCGTCCAGGCGTGAGAACCCCGGATAGTCGGTAAACATCAGGCCGTAGGTTCCCCGCGCCACGGCCGACCTTGGCGGCGGGGGGGGCATCGCGGGCCGCGTCAAGGCAGGCGCAATCACCACCTCCGAGCGAGACCCAGTTTCCCGCCATACGCCGACGTCGGAACCACTTAAGGTGCGCTCGCCGCGCTCCTCGACAATGACCAACTGGATCGCTTCAGCGTGCAACTGACGGGCTCTGAGCCGCGTCATCCCCATGGTGACCTTCGACCCGTAGCCGAACTGCTCGTTCCCCCCCACATAGCTCATGCTACTGGCGAACGTCAGCGAGGTGGCGGCCGCTTTGCAGGCCTCGTAACGCTTCACCCAGGCTTCGCCGGCGGGTGCCACGGACTGTTCCAGGAAGTCCGGCTCTGCGAACGGTAGCACCACATGCAATTCCGCACCGTGTGCCAACAGGCGCTCTGCGATCAGGATGTCGCTCCCTGCGGCGAGGGCACCATAAGAGAACCCGATCTGCTCTTTCGAAATGATGGCGTCTAGCCGCGCGGCAAGGTCACGCTCCAACGCCACGTCGCCCAGAAATATGTTCCCGCAGAACATGGCC
>JAYTWT010000080.1:0-5025 GCA_043743295.1 Alphaproteobacteria bacterium
GGCAAGATCGTCTCCACCAGCCAAGAGGTGGATGTGGTCGTGCTGGACGTCGATCCGTCCAAGCGCCGCGTCTCGCTGGGCCTGAAGCAGGCCATGGCCAACCCCTGGGAAGCCTTCGTGGCCGCTCACCCGGTCGGCACCAACGTCGAGGGCGAAGTCAAAAACGCCACCGAGTTTGGCCTGTTCATCGGTCTGGAAAACGACATCGACGGCATGGTGCACCTGTCCGATCTGGACTGGGCCACGCCGGGCGAAGAGGCGATCGCCAAGTACAACAAGGGCGAGATCGTCAAGGCGCGCGTGCTGGACGTGGACGTCGAGAAGGAGCGCATCTCGCTGGGCATCAAGCAGCTCGGCGGCGACCCGATGCAGGGCGACACCTACCGCAAGGGCCAGATCGTCACCACGACCGTCACCGAGATCACCTCGGGCGGCATCGAAGTGAAGTTCGGCGACGATGAAGCCCCGATGTCGGCCTTCATCCGCAAGTCGGACCTCAGCCGCGACCGCGCCGATCAGCGCCCGGAACGTTTCGCTGTTGGCGACCGTCTGGACGCCCAAGTGATCAACATTGACAAGGCGGCACGCCGCATCTCGCTGTCGGTCAAGTCGCTGGAAATGGCCGAGGAAAAGGAAGCCATCGAGCAGTTCGGGTCCTCGGATTCGGGTGCCTCGCTGGGTGACATCCTGGGCGCAGCTCTGCGCGAGAAAGCTCAGAAAGACTAAACCAAACAACGGCACCTTCGGGTGGACGGGGGGCGGCGGACCGGGCAACCGATCCGCCGCCCTTTTTTTGGCTGTGTTCGCGTTGGGTGTGGGCGCGGTGATTAGCGATGCGGGCGAGGTCCCCGCAGCGGGTCAATGACCAGCTCACCCCCAATGAACGGGAAAACAGCCTGCTCTTTTCGCCCTACCGTCCGCCGCCGCTTCGCGCTGGGAGAGGGAGGGTGCCAAGCCGGGTCAGGACGCGATCACGCCGAAATCACGCGCCCTGCCCGCCGCGAACTTCCCAGAATGCAGGATAGCGTCTTGATCCGGGCGCGGGCTTCCTCCTATGGTCGCGTCCGGTTGAGGGGCCTCATGATCAAGTCCGAACTCATTACAAAGCTTGCTGAAGAGAATCCGCACCTGACCCAGCGCGATATCGAGCGCGTCGTTGGCGTGGTTCTTGAGCGGATGATTCAGGCGCTTGAAGAGGGTGGCCGTGTCGAACTTCGCGGCTTCGGTGCGTTATCCGTACGCTCACGCGAAGCGCGCGCCGGTCGCAATCCACGTACGGGCGAGCCCGTGAACGTGCAAGCCAAGCACGTGCCGTTCTTCAAGAGCGGCAAAGAACTTCGCGAACGCCTGAACGTTGACGATGAATAGCGTTAGCAATTTCTAGGAGTACCTCGATGGCCATTGGTTCCGAATTTCGCGAGTTCATCGCTAAGGGAAACGTCATCGATCTGGCGGTGGGCGTCGTCATCGGCGGGGCGTTCGGCAAGATCGTCACCAGCCTGGTCGATCAGGTGATTATGCCGCCGGTCGGGTTGGCCCTGGGTGGCTTGGATTTTTCGAAGCTGATGTGGGTGCTGCGCGCTGAGGATCCCACGACATCGGCTGTGGATATGATCGCCATCCAATACGGCGCGTTTCTGAACACGCTGATTCAGTTTCTGATCATTGCCTGGGTGGTGTTTCTGATGGTGAAGGGCGTCAATGCTATGCGCCGCGCCGAGGCTGCCGCTCCGGAAGTGCCCGCCGCTCCGCCCGCGCAGGAAGTCCTGTTGGCTGAAATCCGCGACGTGCTGAAGGCGCAGAGCAAGTAGGTACCCCTCCCCATCAGGGCGCGGGGTCGCTATATCCGCGCGGATGATGATCCCGACGAAAATTTGTGGCGTCTCGACGCCAGAGGCAGTCCGTGCGGCTGTCGATGGCGGCGCTGCCTTTTTGGGGTTTGTGTTCTTTGCCAAGAGCCCTCGTCTCATTGCGCTGGACGCTGCAGCGCGCCTAGCGCCGCCAGCGCGGGCCAAGAACGTCAGGATCGTCGCGCTCACCGTGGACCCAACGGACGACGAAGTGGACGCCATCGCTTCCGAATTGGTGCCTGACCTGCTGCAACTCCACGGCAAGGAAACACCGGCGCGTGTTCGAGAGATCGCCCAACGATCGGGCCTGGGCATTATCAAGGCTCTGCCGGTCTCGGAGGCCTCAGATCTCGACGCCGCTTCGACCTATGACGGCCTGGTCGAGCACCTGATGTTCGACGCCAAGCCGCCACAGGATGCTGATCGTCCCGGGGGTCTGGGCGGGGCGTTTGACTGGACGCTGATGGCCGGGCGTAAGTTTTCGCGGCCCTGGATGCTGGCGGGTGGGCTTGATCCCTGGAATGTAGCCAAGGCGGTTTCAGCCTCCGGCGCGCCGATCCTGGACGTTTCCTCTGGCGTGGAACGCGGTCCCGGACTAAAGGACCCGGCCTTAATCACGGCCTTTCTGGACGCCGTGCGCCGCGTATAGAGTCCCACGTGAACGCCCCCGCAAGACCCAACGACTACATGGCCTATCCCGACGCCAATGGGCGGTTTGGAGACTATGGCGGTCGCTACGTGCCCGAAACCTTGATGCCGCTCGTTCACGAGCTGGACGCGGCTTACCAAGCGGCCAAGGCGGACGCTGAATTCCAGGCTGAGCTCAGCGGCCTGATGACCCATTATGTGGGCCGGCCTTCTCCGCTCTATCTCGCAAGCCGCCTGACGGACCACTACGGCGGCGCGAAGATCTATCTAAAGCGCGAAGAGCTCAATCACACGGGTTCGCACAAGATCAACAACTGTGTCGGCCAGATCTTGTTGGCCCGCCGGATGGGCAAGACCCGGATCATTGCTGAGACCGGTGCCGGCCAGCACGGCGTGGCCTCGGCCACGGTCTGCGCCCGCTTCGGCCTGCCCTGCATCGTCTATATGGGCGCGGTCGACGTCGAGCGGCAGAAACCCAATGTGTTCCGCATGAACCTGCTGGGGGCCCGGGTCGAGGCGGTGATTTCCGGCTCGGCGACACTGAAGGACGCCATGAACGAGGCCCTGCGCGACTGGGTCACCAACGTCCATGACACCTACTACATGATCGGCACGGCGGCCGGAATGCATCCCTACCCGGAGATGGTGCGCGACTTTCAGTCGGTGATTGGTAAGGAAACTCGTGAACAGATCCTGGCTGCTGAGGGCCGCCTTCCGGACGCGATCGTGGCCTGCGTTGGTGGGGGCTCGAACGCTATCGGGATCTTCCACCCTTTCCTGAACGACGAAGGCGTCAAGCTGATCGGGGTCGAGGCGGCCGGTGAAGGCATGACCACGGGACGTCACGCAGCGGCAATCAACGGCGGGCGTCCTGGGGTCCTGCACGGCAATATGACCTATCTGCTGCAAGACGGCGAAGGCCAGATAACCGAGGCGCATTCGATTTCGGCGGGCTTGGACTATCCCGGGATCGGGCCCGAGCATTCTTGGCTGCACGATGTGGGTCGGGCCAGTTACCTAACGGCGACCGATCTGGAATCGTTGGACGCTTTCAAGCTGTGCGCCCAGCTGGAAGGTATCCTGCCCGCCATCGAGTCGGCCCACGCGCTGGCCCGGATCGGCGATGTGGCCCGGGATGTGGGCAAAGACGGGATCGTGGTGATGAACCTCTCCGGCCGGGGCGATAAGGACGTGGCCACGGTCGCCGCCCACCTGGGAATGCAGATTTGAAGCGTCCAAAACTGATAGTTGCGATTGCGCTCTTCGTGGGTGTTTTGATCGGGTTATGCGTCCGTCCTCTCGCGACCATGAAAGTGACAGTTACGCTACCTCCGTCTGGAGCGCATAGATGATCAAGACGCTTAACCCGCTTGCCTCCCCAGTCGCGAAGACGACGGGGGAGGGGGACCGCGCCCCACAGAGGGCGTGGTGGAGGGGGCGAGTATCAGGCTCGGCATCTCAATCCAGCGTCGCGGGATTCAGCAAATGGGGCTCGCCCCCTCCACCATCGGCTCTTCGGCCGACGGTCCCCCTCCCCCGCTTTGCAGGGGAGGCAAGGTCGTGACCAAGGCGCGGATAGACACCCGCTTCGCTGCGCTAAAGGCTGAGGGTCGGGCGGCCTTTGTCGCCTATGTGATGGCCGGGGATCCGGACGCGGCAACGGGCCTTAAGATACTCCAGGGCCTACCCGGTGCCGGGGCCGACATCATCGAACTGGGTTTTCCGTTCTCGGATCCGATGGCCGAGGGCCCGCCGATCCAGCGCGCGGCGCAACGGGCGCTGGCGAACGGCATGACGCTGTCGGGTACGCTGGACTTGGCGCGTGCCTTTCGGATGGGCGACCAGACCACGCCGATCATCATGATGGGCTACACCAACCCGCTGGTCAGCCGAGGTTATGGAGCCTTCGCGCGCGACGCGGCGGTTGCCGGGATCGACGGGGTGATCGTCGTCGACCTACCGCCGGAGGAGGCTGATCCCCTGGCTGATGCTCTGGACGCGGTGGACCTGTCGCTGATCCGCTTGGCGACTCCGACCACGGACGACCAGCGTCTGCCGGTGGTCCTGCGGCGCACCTCCGGCTTTGTCTATTACGTGTCGGTGGCTGGGGTGACCGGCGTTAAAGAGGCCGACGCCGACGTTGTGGCCCCGAACGTGGCGCGGGTGCGCGCGGCGTCCGGCCTGCCGGTTGCGGTGGGATTCGGCATCAAGACGGCCGAACGTGCGGCGGCGATTGCGAAGGTCGCGGACGGTGTCGTCGTAGGCTCAGCGTTCGTCGATGAAGTCGCGGCGGCCCTAGAGTCCAACGAAGACGTGACCACTCGGGTCCTTCTGAAAGTGCAAAGCTTAGCCACGGCTGCGTCGCAAGCGCGCCGAAGTCTGGCGGCGGTCTGAAAACCATGGCGATGGCGGAACAGCGAAACGACAAACCCGGTCGCACGACGGCCCCGCGAGAGCGCCGAGGCTGGCTGTCGCGGATCGCGCCCGGTGTGCGCAACCTCACCAAGCGCGACACGCCGGAGAACCT
>JAYTWT010000081.1:0-9388 GCA_043743295.1 Alphaproteobacteria bacterium
GCCTTAAGGTCGTCAGCGGTGACTGTGTCGCCGTCTTCGTTGCGCAGCAGGTTCTCCAGCAGCACCTTCATCGAGATCGGCAGACGCGAAATGCCCGAAAGTCCCGCTTCCTCAGCGGCGGCAAGGCTGTAGTAAGCGTAGGTCTTGGACCCCACCGTCAGCAGACGGCGAGCCTTAAGAGTGTCAACAGACGCCATGTAGGAGATCCTTTCTGTTCCCGGCCGCCCAAAACCACCTGAGGGATCGCGCGCTGTTCGAGGGGCGGACACACAGCGTTCGTCCCCGCGCGGCGTTGGTCCCCCCAGGCTGCGGCGGCCATGCCGTTCATAGACCGAGGCTCGCGGCGCGTCCATGCGCCGCAGGGCGAAGGTTTTCAGGGGCGCGCAGCTTCCAATGATCGAACGGCTTTACATTGAGGACGCCGCCTTGCGCCGTGGGGGCCGGTTGCTGTTCGAGGGCGTCGGCCTGGACCTTGCTGCCGGCGAGGCCTGCGCCCTGATCGGTGCAAACGGGTCGGGCAAGACCAGCCTGTTGCGCGCGGTTGCCGGCTTGGTGCGGCTGGAGGTAGGGGCGATCAACTTCGGGCCGGTCGAGGCTGTCATCGCGCGGGGCGAGGGCCTGCATTTGGTGGGTCATGCCGATGGCCTGAAATCAGCGCGGACGGCGCGTGAGGAACTAAGCTTCTGGTCCCGCTGGTGTGGCGGCGGCGGCATCGACGCGGCGGCGGAGGCCCTCGACCTTTCCCGTCTGCTGGATCTGGAAGTGCGCCGCCTCTCTGCAGGCCAACGTCGCCGGCTGGCACTGGCTCGCTTGATCGCGGCCCCCAGACCCCTCTGGTTACTGGATGAGCCTTTGAGCCCCCTCGATGCGCGCTGGCGCGAGGGATTCGGCGTGATGATGGCGCGTCATCTTGAGGGCGGCGGCATGATCCTGGCCGCTGTGCATGATCCTCTACCGATCCCCGCCAAGATTTTGGACCTCGGCGCATGAGCCCCCTGCGCGCCCTGCTTGGCCGCGAGCTCGCCCTGGCCTGGGGTCGGGGCGGGGGGCCGTTGGTCGCCGTCGGCTTTTATGCCGGGGTGGCAACTCTGCTGCCGCTAGCCATCGGCCCTGAGCCCAGCCGCTTGGCGGCCATCGCAACCGGCGCGGCGTGGGTCGCGCTGGCACTGGCCTCGCTGCTCAGCCTGGAGCGCCTGTTCGAGCGCGACTATGAGGACGGTGCGCTGGATCTGCTCCTGCTGTCGCCGACGCCGCTGGAGTTGATCTGTCTCATCAAGTGCCTCGGTCAATGGCTAGCAACCGGCGCTCCTCTAGCGTTGGCGGCCCCGATCGCAGCTATCGCATTGGGTGCCAAGCCGGGAATGGCCCCGTTGATCCTGCTCTGTGCGCTGCTGGGGGGTTTGGCCTTCGCCTTTGTAGGGGGTATCGGCGCGGCACTCAGCCTGGGCGCGCGACGTGGCGGCCTTCTGACCGCTGTGATCGTCCTACCGCTGTTTGTACCCCCGGTTATCTTTGGCGGCGGAGCCCTGGACGCCTTCGCTGGCGGTCTACCCTGGCAGGGGGGCCTAGCCCTCCTCAGCGCCTACGCCGCCATAGCCCTGGCGCTAGGTCCGTTGGCGATGGCGGCGGCCTGCCGAAACGCGCTGTCCTGAGGGCCTTGTCCCCGCGCCTTGCGGACCTTATTGCCAACCCATGACCTGGGCGCCCGCCTTCCTAACCAATCCCGAACGCTTCATGGCCTTCTCGCGGTGGGCCGCGCCGATGTTCGGGGCGATCGCAGTGCTGTTGGCCGTCGTTGGCCTCTATCTGGGCTTCACCGCCCCTGAGGACTATCAGCAGGGCCAGACCGTGCGGATCATGTTCATCCATGTGCCCGCCGCCCAGATGAGCATGTTCGCCTATCTCTGTCTCGGGGTCGCCAGTTTCCTGTCGCTGGTGTTCCGCCACACCCTGGCCGATGCCGCCGCGCAGGCCGCAGCGCCGCTGGGCGCAGCTTTCACATTTCTAGCCCTGGTCACCGGGTCGCTCTGGGGCCGACCGATGTGGGGAACCTGGTGGGTGTGGGATGGCCGGTTGACCTCGGTCCTGGTGATGTTCCTACTTTATGTGGCCTACATGGCGCTCAGGGCCTCGATGGATGACGAGGCTAAGGCGGCCAGAGCGGCGGCCATCCTAGCGCTAGTGGGTTCGATCAACTTGCCGATTATCCACTACAGCGTCGAGTGGTGGAACTCGCTGCACCAGGGCTCATCGTTGTTCGCCAAGGGTGGCCCCGCCATGTCGGCGGTATTCTTGACCCCCCTACTCTTGATGGCACTGGCCTATATGAGTGCCTTCGGGTCGCTATGGTTGGTGCGCATAAGGGGTGAACTGTGGCGGCGACGCGCCGAGGCCGCCGCGCTACGCGCCGCCAGGAACCAAGACGATGTTTGAAATCAAACATGCCGAGTTCATCATTCCGGCCTTCGCGATCACAGGCCTAGTGTTTGCCGCGATGGTTGGTTTTTCCCTGAACCACGCGCGGCGCTGGCGGCAGCGTTATGAGGCTTTGAACGGCAACACGCAGCGGAAGTCGTGACCCGCTGGCTGACAATCCTGCCGCTGGTGGCGCTTCTGGCGCTAGGCGGGCTCTTCTATCTCTATGCGCTGAAGCGCGACCCCCAGGTCCAGCCGCAAGCGCTGGTTGGCAAGATGGTTCCCGACCTCATGCTGCCTACCCTGGCTGAAGGTCGGCCCGTCGGGCTTCGGCAGGCGGCCAGTGAGGGTCCCATGATCATCAATTTCTTCGCGTCGTGGTGCGCGCCCTGCGCGGTGGAGCACCCGATCTTGATGAGCTTGCGGGGCCGGGGCATCCGCGTCGTCGGCGTGGCCTACAAGGATGCCCCACCAAATACCCAGGCCTTCCTTGGGCGGCTGGGCAATCCCTTTGCTATGGCTCTCGTTGATCGCGACGGCCGCGCCGGCATCGAGTTCGGGGTCACCGGCGTGCCGGAGACCTACGTGATCGGTCGTGATGGCAAGGTACTCGCCAAACACACCGGGCCGTTGGATTTGGCGCAAGCGGATCGGCTGGCGCGCCTGGCGCAATAGCCGCGCGTTAACCTGGCGTTGAGGGGCGCGCGCCAATTTGGCGACCTAACCGTTAACCATACTGGCGAGCCTCTTGACCACGATCCGCCCCGTCCCGCCGCAGGCCTTCCCTGCACCATCATCCGGCGGCGGATCGCCCCAGGATGCCGCCAAACTGGCCGCCGCGCGGGCGTTCTTTGCCGCAGCCATGGGACAGGTCACCGCCCCGACCGCCACCGCGGTTCAGGCTCCCGCCGTCGTTGCAGCGCGGGCGACCGGAGCGCCCGCTGAGGCAGCGCAAAAGATTTTGCGGCCCGGTTCGCTGATCGATATCCGAGTTTGACCTATTCGGTCGGCTTCGGCTCGTCTGGTTTGACGTGCTTCATCAACAGTGGCGTGTGGGCAAGCGAGAACAGGAAGGTCAGGATCATCATGCCGGGAAACCGGAACACCACCCAAGTCGCCTCCGGTTGAGTCCGCCAAACAATCTCGTTCGCGATCGCCAACCCGAAGAATAGCAGCGCATAATTGATCGTCAGCTGCCGCCAGCTGGCGGGGGGCATCTCGAAGGCTTCCCCCAGCAACAGCTTGATTGGGTTCTTGCCCATCGCCAGACCGCCCAGCAGCCCTATGCCGAACAAGCCGTTCATCACCGTAGGTTTGATCTTGAGGATGCGTGGGTCGTGGAAGAACAACGACAGGCCACCAAAAACCAGCGCCGCACCACCGGCAATCAGCGGCAGCGGCGCAATCCGGCGCTCCACCGCAAATCCCACGGCCAGCGCTACGGCCGACCCTCCCACCAAGCCCCACGTCGCCTCAGCGATGTTACGGCCGGTCGCGAAATAGGCGATCAGGAAGACGACCAAGGGTGAGTAGTCGACAAAATTACGAACCCAGCTGCGGTGTTGCGGTGTCATCGAACAGCCTCCGTCAAGCCCACAAGCGATCTGGCGAAAGCATGGGGTTCAAAGGGTTGCAGATCATCGATGCCCTCACCCACGCCAATCAGCTTTATCGGGCTGTCCGAAGCCTGCGCCACGGGCACCAAAACCCCGCCGCGCGCGGTGCCGTCGAGTTTTGTCATTACGATACCTGAAACACCAATCTGGTTTCCGAAGATATTCTCCTGGGCCAGCGCGTTGCGTCCCACCGTGGCGTCAAGAACCAGCAAGGTCTCGTGCGGCGCCTCGGGGTCGAGCTTCTTCAACACCCGGATGATTTTATGCAGTTCATCCATTAGGCCTTGCTTGTTCTGCAGCCGCCCGGCGGTGTCGATCAGCACCACGTCATAGCCATCGCCCTTCGCCTTCTGCAGAGCGTCAAAGGCCAGGCCTGCGGCATCCGATCCTATGGGGCGACCCATGAAGTCGGCTCCGGCGCGGTCAGCCCAGACCTTTAGCTGTTCGACGGCCGCGGCGCGGAACGTATCCCCCGCCACCACCAGCACCTTGGCGTTCTGGCGCACGAGATCCGTCGCAATCTTGCCGAGCGTCGTGGTCTTGCCTGAACCGTTCACGCCGATGAACAGCACCACATAGGGCTTCGCGCCCGCCATAGGGTCAAAGGTCCCGACGCGGCTCGACAGCTCATCGCCGATGGCAGCGGCCAGCGCCTCTCGGATCTGATCCTCGTCCACGTCCTTGCCGAATTTCTCGTCCGCGAACCGCGCGGTGATGCGGGCCGCCGAGTGCGGCCCCAGGTCGGCCTCAATCAACATCTCCTCCAACTCGTCCAGCTTGGCCTGGGTGAGCGGTTCCTTGGCCACGAAGACCTGGGCGATTTGGTCGCCCATCTGTTTGGAGGATTTGGTGAGGCCGTCGGCAAGCCGCGCGAACCACCCGCGTTTGGGGTCTGACATAGGCGGGCTTCTAGAGCCTTCCCGGCTCAAGTGAAATCACTTGAACCGGAGAAGAAGGCTCGATCTCAAACATTTAGAGCATGACGGGCGCTTGAACCGGCATCCACTTCAAGCTGTCATGCTCTAGCTGTTGGCTTGCGCGGCGTCACCTGGGGTCGCAGTAAGGCAGGGATGGATGCGCTGACCACCACCCTGACCGTGTTGGACTATGCCGCCGTGGCGGTATTCGGCGCGTCGGGCGCCCTGGCTGCGGCACGGCGCAAACACGACATCGTCACCTTCAGCTTCTTTGCAGCAGTGACCGGTGTCGGAGGTGGCACGCTGCGCGATCTGCTGATCGACGCGCCGGTGTTCTGGGTCGGCAAGCCCGAGTACATCGGCCTTTGCATTTTGGGCGCGATCGCTGTGTGGCTGGTTGGCTGGAACCAGGGGCGGGAGCGCCTGCTGCTGTGGTTGGATGCTGTAGGTATGGCGGCCTACACCGTCGTCGGCGCGCTGAAGGCGATCTCGCTCGGCTTGCACCCTGCGACTGCGGTGGTCATGGGTGTGTTGACCGCCAGCTTCGGCGGCGTAGTGCGCGATGTCCTGGCGCAGGAACCCTCGGTCCTGCTGCGTCGCGAGCTCTATGTCACCCCAGCGCTTGTCGGTGCCGCGTTGTTTGTCGCCTTGAACGCGCTGAACTTGCCCATCGTCGTCGCTGGCGGTCTGGGGTTTCTCAGCGCGCTGGTCGTGCGCGCGGGGTCCCTTGTGTTCGGCTGGAAAATGCCGGGATTTAAGGGCCGCGCGCCGCCCGAGACCTCGTAGATGAACCTCGGCGATTAGGCCAGAGCCTGGGCAAGTACCCGCTTCCCGTCGTGGCTGGTAGCCCGCAAGTCCGCAACGCCGCCGACCTCGGCCTTGCCGGTGAAAGCGATCTCGGTGAAATCCTCGGCACGCGCTACGCCGGGGCGCTCGATCAGGCCGCGCAAGGTGCGCCCCATCTGTCGATCCAGATGTCGCGTGAGCGCCGCGTCCCCCGCCGCACGCAAGGCCGCCGCACGCGCCTTGACGACTGGCCCTGCAACGAGCGGCATCCGCGCCGCCGGCGTACCGGGACGTGCGCTGAACGGGAACACATGCAGGAAGGCTAGTCCCGCATCATCCACCAGGCGCATCGTATTTTCGAACATCTCGTCCGTCTCGGTGGGGAAGCCCGCGATGAAGTCCGCCCCGAACGCCGTGTCCGGACGCACGGCCCGGACGTCGGCCACCAGTTTCAGTGCATCGGCACGACTATGGCGGCGCTTCATCCGCTTTAGGATCATGTCATCCCCCGCCTGCAGCGACAGGTGCAGATAGGGCATCAGGCGCGGTTCTTCAGCCAGACACCGCATAAGGTCGGGGTCGATCTCGGCGGCGTCGATAGATGACAGACGAAGGCGGGGCAGTTCGGGGACAAGCTTGAGAATCCGCGCCACCAGCTGGCCCAGGGTCGGCTGGCCTGGCAGGTCTGAGCCCCAGTTGGTCACGTCCACGCCAGTCAGCACGATCTCCTGATAGCCTTGGGCCGTTAGACGCCGCACCTGCTCCACGACTTCGCCCGCGCCCGCCGACCGAGAATTCCCACGTCCGAACGGAATGATGCAGAACGTACAGCGGTGGTCACAGCCGTTCTGTACCTCAACATAGGCCCGCGCCCGGTCCTTCAGCCCATCGACCAGATGCCCAGCGGTCTCCCGTACGCTCATGATGTCATTGACCCGAACCCGTAGCGGCTCGGCCCCATCTTCAAGTCTGGGCGGCAGATAGGCCCCGGGCGCGCTCTTCTCGGCATTTCCCAGAATGAGGTCGACTTCGGCCATGGCGGCGAAGGCCGCCGGGTCGATCTGGGCGGCACACCCGGTGACGATGAGCTTTGTGCCGGGACGCTCACGACGGGCCTTGCGGATCGCCTGCCGGGCCTGGCGCACCGCTTCGCCGGTGACGGCGCAGGTGTTGAAGATGATCGCATCGGTGAGGCCGTCCTCCGCAGCGCGCGCGCGGATCACCTCGCTCTCATAGGCGTTCAACCGGCAGCCGAAGGTGACGATGTCGACGTCAGAGGACTTGGCCGTTTCGCTCACGGCAGTTCACCAACGAAATCAACGGCGGCAGGCCCGGTCATCACCACGTGGCCGTCGTCGCGCCATTCGATGAACAGTTCACCACCGTCCAGCACCAGGGTCGCTTGGCGTTCCGTTAGGTCCCGCCGCGCCGCGGCAACCAAGGCGGCACAGGCACCTGTTCCGCAGGCTCGTGTAAGGCCCGCCCCGCGTTCCCAGACCCTCAAGCGAATCCGGTCGCGCCCGAGAATCTGCGCGAAGCCCACGTTCACTTGCTGTGGGAATAGAGGGTGGCGCTCCACCACCGGGCCGACCTTGGCGACCGGAACCGACTCCGCATCCGGCACGAAAAACACCACATGCGGATTGCCCATGGAGACGCACCCTGGCGGCGCCATCAGGTCGGCGTGGTCGTAGAGTGCCAGCCCCAGGGCCGCCGTATCCTGTTCCTGCGCCAGCGGGATGTCGCCCCACGCCAGGCCGGGTTGGCCCATGTCGACACTCACCAGGCGCTCGCCGGCACGGGTCGCCACCAGCTTGCCTGCGCCAGTGGTGATCACGACTTGGTCCTTGCCGGACGCTTGCATCAGTAGCCAGCCGACGCAGCGCGTACCGTTGCCACAGGCGGAGACCTCTTCGCCATCGGCGTTCCAGAACCGCACGTGGGCGTCTGCATCCTGGGCTGCTTCGATCACGATCAGCTGATCGCAACCGACGCCGGTGGTTCGGTTGGCAATGGCGCGCACCTCATCCGCCGTGGGGGAAAACGGCGCGGTGCGGGTCTCGATCACGACGAAGTCGTTGCCGAGCCCGTTCATTTTCAAGAAAGGGCGGGTCATGGGCCACCGCCTATAGGGCAGAAACCTCCGCAGATCACCTCCAGTGCGCTAGGCCTTGGGATTGCGCGCGCCCAGGGGTTCGAAGGTCGCCTTCGCGCGGCCCAGTCGTCCTTTCATATCTGCCAGGACATCGGGGTAACGGCTGGAGAGGTTGTAGGCCTCGGCCGGATCAGCGCGGACATCGAACAGACCCTCGCCGCGGATCGCAGCGAGGGGCAGTTCGACGGTGCGATAGTAGGAGGTCGCCACGAACTTCCAACGGTCGGTGCGTATCGCTGCGACCTTGTCGTTGTTGAACAGGATCAGCTCGTCATGCGGGCTCTTTGCTCCTCGGGTCAGGACCCCCGTCAGGTCGCGGCCGTCCAGCTCGACCTCTGGTAGGGCCGTTCCGGTCAGGCTCATGATGGTGGGCAATAGGTCGGTGTTCATGGCGATCGCGTCACTCACCCTGCCTGCGGGAATGCGGCCAGGGCCCCAAACGATGAAGGGCACGCGATAGCCACCGTCCCATCCCGCACCGCCCTTTCTGTCGCGAAGCGGACCCGAGGAGCCTTCCATCCAGGGGCCGTTGTCGGACGTCACGATCACGACGGTGTCGCGGTCGATGGCCAACGCCTTCAGCCGGGCGGTCAGACGCCCGACCTGGGTGTCGATTTCCTCAACCACATCGCCATAGGCAGCCGCCCGAGAGTGACCCGCGTGGTCGGGATGGGGAACCAAAGGCAGATGCGGGGCTGTTAGCGTCAGCATTAGGAAGAAAGGGCGCGCGCGGTTGTCCTCGATGAACATCAGGCCACGGTCGAAGAACCGTTCGGTCAGCTTGGGGAAGTCGACATCTTCCGTCGTCAGCTCGACACCTGGGTTGGCGGTGTAGAGCGCCAGTGGCTTCATATCGTGGCTGTATGGCAAGCCGAAGAAGACATCATAGCCATGTTGGGTCGGAGGCCAGAAGGGTGCCACATGGCCCAGGTGCCACTTGCCGATCAGGGCGGTGGCGTAGTCTGGCTTCAGCGCCTCGGCGATGGTGATTTCGGACAACGGCAAGCCGTGAGTGTCCGATAGGCGGATCACGTCGACTGCCAGACCGGTGCGGATAGGATAGCGCCCGGTCTGAAGGCCGGCGCGCGAAGGCGTGCAGACATTCGCCGAGGCATAGAAATCGGTCATCCGCACACCCTGACGCGCCAATCGATCTAGGTGGGGCGTGGCGATCAGGCGTGAACCCTGTATCCCGAGGTCGCCGTAGCCAAGATCGTCGGCCAGCACGACGATGATGTTCGGCCGGCGCCGGGCAGGGGCGGCCCCCGTCACCCCAAGCGCGGTCAATCCCGCCAGCACTTGCCGCCGCTGCGGCGCTCCGCCCCTGGCCATCGCGTCCCCTTTGTTTTCGGCAGAGTGGCGGCGGTCGGGGGCGGTGTCGAGCGTTCAGCTCCGCTCGATAGCCGAGGCCGTGTCGTCAATCATGCCAACGATACGGTCGACGTCTTCGGGGGTCACCGGGCGCGACATACGGTTCTTCAGCGCCATGCCAAGGTTCA